>JAFZLQ010000070.1 GCA_017551425.1 Bacteroidales bacterium
CCCGTGCTGGTGGGTACCACGGACGTGGAGACTTCAGAGCTCCTCAGCAGGATGCTCCGTCTCCGCGGCATACGCCACAACGTGCTCAACGCAAAGGAGCACGCACGCGAAGCGGAGATCGTAGGCCAGGCGGGCCAGAGTTCCACCGTCACCATCGCCACCAACATGGCTGGCCGTGGTACCGATATCAAGCTGTCGGACGAGGTCAAGGCCGCCGGCGGTCTGGCCATCATCGGCACGGAGAGGCACGATTCCCGCCGTGTTGACCGCCAGCTGCGAGGCCGTGCCGGACGCCAGGGGGACCCGGGCTCTTCAACATTCTATATCTCGCTGGAAGACAAGCTGATGCGTCTCTTCGGCTCCGAGCGTATAGCCGGAATGGTCGATCGCATGGGCATGGCAGACAACGAGGCCCTCGAGGCCAAGATGCTCTCCGGCGCCATAGAGAACGCACAGAAGAAGGTAGAGGAAAACAACTTCGGCATACGTAAGCGCCTCCTCGAATACGACGACGTCATGAACTATCAGCGCGAGGCCATCTATTCCCGCCGCCGCAACGCAATCAGCGGAGAGAAGATAGAGATCGACCTCCAGAACATGATGGTGGATTCCGCATCGGTCTTCGTGGACCGTACGGACGGGATGACGGCGGAGGATTTCCGCGAGTCGCTCATGGCAAAGTTCTCCATAGACGTCGAGCTCGCTCCCGAGGAATACGACAAGATGAAGAAGAACGATCTTGTGAAACGCATCTGCGACGTCATGCAGGAGACGTACCGCCGCCGTATGGACGCCCTGGACGAAAAGCTCTGGCCCATCATCAAGGAAGTCTATGAGAAGCAGGGCTCCATGTACCAGAACATCGCAATCCCCGTTTCCGACGGCCGCAAGACCCTCAACCTCTCCGTCAACCTGGAGAAGGCATACCAGAGCGAGGGCCGCGAGATATCCAAGACCCTCAGCAAGAATATCGTACTTTATCAGATAGACGAACACTGGAAGGAGCATCTCCGCGAGATGGACGATCTCAAGCAGAGCGTCCAGAACGCCACCTACGAGCAGAAAGACCCTATAGTGGTGTACAAGCTCGAGAGCTACAACCTGTTCTCAGACATGCTCGAGTCCCTCAACCAGGACGTCCTTTCGTTCCTCTTCAGGGCATTCGTGCCGCTGAGCGACCGCAGCCAGCCGCCCCAGCGCGCCATGCAGCGCAGGACCGACATGTCCCAGATGAACGCCCGTCACCAGGACCTCAGCACCAACGGCGAACAGAAGTCCAACAGCCCGGTGAAGGCCGACAAGAGGGTCGGGCGCAACGATCCCTGCCCTTGCGGCAGCGGCAAGAAGTACAAGAACTGCCACGGCAAAGACCTGGTTTAAACCCTGTGCAGGTTGAAGATCTTGCCTGCGCTCATGTAGTAGGCAAGGTCGAAGCAACGGTACTCGCTGTGCCGCCCCTTCTTCTCGGCGGCATGGGTAACATAATCGGGGCGAAAGCCCATTTCACGCAAGCTGTCCATGGGGCAGCTTGTTTTGTTTATCCGCAGCAGGTTCTCCAGGATGCCGTAGTTGAGGGACAGCACCCTTATGGTGCCGCGCTTCTTCTGCCGGCCTTCGGAGCGTATGCGAGCGTGCCAGTTGTTGCGGCACATGTTGTTGCAGAACTTCTTGTCTATGCGGCCGTAAACTGGTTCGCCGCATTCGAGGCAGTGGTTGCCGTGGTCTTCGGGATTGGCATGTTTATACATAGTATGAGTTTTGTGTGGACGGCAAATATCAGTGGATGCCGCGGGAAATGCAAGGGTCTGAAAGAATCGTAAACGGGTTTTTGCGATTGTTTTAAGAAACGCAAGAATCATTGGCATGAAGGAATTCCTTTTGCCTAAAACAATTGCAGTCACAATCTTTTGCGCCGGCGCCCTTTTCTTTAAAAATCGTAAAAATGTGGGGCCTGCGTGCTCCTGGGCGGTGCTGCGTAAAGACATTTGTATTTCCTTTGCAACCGGGACGAAGGCCGTCGGCGGCCGGGACGCCCGATTACCAAACTTCAATTATGGAAGACAAATGGAACAAATCAACCGAATCGAGCTGCTCGGAACAGTGGGCAGCGTGCGGCTGCAGAACGTGGCCGGCAAAAGAATGTCCAAATTCACAGTGGTGACCAACCGCGCCTACAAGAACAAGGAGGGCGCTCCGGTCATCGAAACCCAATGGCACAACGTGACCGCTTTTGAAGGCAGGAACGTGCGCGACCTGGAATTGATAGAGAAGGGAAGGGCCGCGCATGTGTGGGGAAGGCTCCAGGTGCAGCATTACACCGGGGTGGACGGCACGGACCGCATCTCAGTGGACATAATCTGCAACAGGCTTGAACTGGTGGACAGGAATACGGAAATCCAATATGAAATGTAATGAACTATGAAAACGAGAATCATCATCCTGGCGGCTATGGCCGCAGCATGCGCATCCTGCGCGAACGATTACCAAAGCAACCCCGAAACGGTTTCCGAAACCGTGAAACTGAGGGTGGACGTAGGCCAGCCCTCCACAAGGCTCGTCATGTCCGCCTCGGACACGTCGGACAAAACGCTCAACACCGTACAGGTGTTCGTGTACAACTCGGCAAACAAGCTGGAGGCTTCCAGCGGAGAACAGACTTCGGCAAGCAACATAGTCCTTTCCCTCGTGCCTGGCACCAAGACGGTGTGGGCGGTGGTCAACGCTCCGGCGTTCAACGCGCCTTCTACGCTAGACAGCCTCGCCGCGGTGCGCTCCAACCTTATAGACAACGTGCACAACAACATGATCATGACCGGCTCTGCATCCATCAACCTGCTCTCGGACAGCAACCTGTCGGTGACGGTAAGCCATATCGCGAGCAAGATCATCATAGAGAAGATAACCAGGTCGTTCTCCAATCCCGATTACGCGGAAGTGCCGATGGTAGTGAAGAAGATCTATATGAGCAACGTGGCCGCAGACTGCGACCTGGCCTGCTCCGGCAGCGCCCCCACGGACTGGATATGCAAGCAGGGAGAGATAGACACGCCTACCGTGGGCGGATGGCTGCTGATAGATTCCGGCATGACGGACAGCCTTCCGGAAAACGGCTCATACAACAGGAGACATGTCTTCTATGTCTATCCTAATCCCACCACGACAGATTCCAGCAGCGAAACCTGGTGTCCCAGAAAGACCCGCCTCGTGGTGGAGTGTCTCTACAACGGGCAGACCTGCTACTATCCCGTGACCCTTCCCGGCAGCTCTACGGGAGCCGGAACCCTGGACCGCAACAAGGTTTACCATATCACCAACCTTACGCTTACGCGCCCCGGTTCCACCAACAAGGACGACAAGGACCCCGAGATAAGCTCGAACGCCAACTTCTCCTTCAGTATAAACGTCGCGGAATGGGATACTTCCGTAGGTTCCTATACTGAGCAATTCTGATGCGCCATGGACAGGTTTTTCCGCTTGTTGGTTCCGATCCTGCTTCTTTGTTCCTGCTCGGTCAAGGAGAACCGCGGACTGTGCCCGTGCGAACTTCATGTCGGGGGCAGCGAGCCCATAAAGACGGAAGGCGGCGTGCTTGTAAGCGTTATCCAGGACGGAACCGTAGTAAAGCAGGGAATGATGGGCAGGGAGGATTTCGACAGCGGAAAATGTGTCCTGACCGTGCCCAGAAGGCCCTCCGTGGTAACAGTCTTCTGCGGAATTACGGACATGAATCCCACCGGGGGACGCCGTATAAACATCCTTTCCGGCCATGAGTGCGACGAGCTCTACAGCTGCAGCGCCTTCGCAGAACCGTCCGGAGACGAGGCGGACTGTACGGTGACTCCGCACAAGAACTTCGCAAGGCTGGACCTGGCCGTCATAGGCCTTCCGGACAACGCGCTCATGCGCATAGAGGGCAGGGTGCACGGCTACGACCTGCTCAGCCTCGACCCGTGCGAGGGCAGCTTCGGATGCGGTCCGCGGGAAGGCGTGAACGGGGTGCACTGGTACATGCGTCTCCCCAGGCAGCTGGACGACAGCCTGGTGCTTGAGATCCTTGTGGGGGACGCAGTCGTCCGTACCGTTCCGCTCGGCTCCATAATCGCGGCGGGCGGTTACCGCTACGACGACCAGGACCTTCTGGACATTGCCGTAACCGTGGACCTGAGCAAGTCGGAAGCCATGATACACCTGTCGGACTGGGAGAACGGGGAGTATTCTACGATAGACTATTAGAAGATCATGAAACGCATATCTGCAATAATCTGTATTCTGCTTGCCGCGGTTTCCTGTATCCGGGAAGAAGGCCCCGTGACCCGTCAGGACGGGACGGCCCAGGTGCGCCTCCGTGTCCTGTCCGCAGGCGACGCCGCTACCCGCAGCAGCGTGGAGACGGCTGAAGACGGAATCAACAGTCTGCTTATATTGTTCTACGAAAACGGAAACGTCCGGGAAGAGCTCACCGTGAACGAATCCGCACAGGGCGCAAACAGCATCGAAGCCTGCGTTTCCTTGGGTATAGGATGCGAGTTCGATGTGATTGCGCTTGCCAACTGCACGGTGGCCCGGGTGCCGCAGACCTATGCGGAGGCCAGGGCCCTGTGCTACAGTTGTGACGATACGTCGGGATGGTCGCAGGGCATCCCCATGGCGGTCTGCAAGACGATTAAAGTGCGATACGGCATGGAGGACGTCAGCATGCGCCTGGTGCGCCTGGTTGCCAGGCTGGACCTCACGATAGATACCTCTTCGCTGGAGCACGGCAGCATTGTCTTTACGTCGGTAGCCGTGCGCCAGATGAACCGGAACTGCCCGTTTTTCGATACCGCCAGCGCCGGAACGGCCGGGGGCGTATGCGACGGCGACGCCGCAAGCGCCTCCGACCTGGAAGGCATCAACACTCTCGGCGCCGGGTATTCCACATCGTTCTACCTGTTGGAAA
Source organism: Bacteroidales bacterium (assembly GCA_017551425.1). The sequence goes on from JAFZLQ010000070.1 coordinate 4,940, forward strand.
ACATGCAGGGGAACATACTGGAAGGGAATACCGATCCGGACGGAAAGACTCCGGACGCAGTCAGCGCAGCCGGCCGTGATCCGGGTCTATGCACCTATCTGGAGATACTCGGAGTCTATTCTGACCGTTCCGGGCACATGACGAGCGACAGCCTGGTGTCCCACCTGTTTCTCGGAGCCGACGCCGTCGCCAACTTCGACATAAGAAGGAACCACAGGTACGGGGTGAGCGTGACGATAAGCGATGACGGCTGCCTGCGGACCGACTGGAAGATAGACGGCCGCCTGGACGATTCCCGTATCCTGGAGTTCGCTTCCGGAACCGTGAAACTGGGCAAATCGGACAGCAAGCTGGCCGTACTGAACACCAACCTGAGCCTTTCGGAGGCCGATTATTCCTATGAGGTGTCCGGAGACACGGGGGATATAAGCGTGGTGCCGGCAGACGGCGGCTTCACCGTTTCCACCGGCCCGAGGGTAAAGAACGGGAAGTCGGTGCTGATAGAGGCCGCCAGCTGGGACGGCGCCCTGAGCACGTCGTGCACCGTCACCGCGGAAGTCGATCCGAGATTCATCCTGGACTGGCAGGACACCATCTATGTGGCGCAGAAGCAGAAAATCAAGATAATAGACAAGGAAGGCAGGAGCCTCGACGGCCACACCGTGCTTTATGTGAGCAACGATTTCCTGGCCATGGAAGGCTCCGGCGACACATGGTACATGTCCGGCCTCAGGCCCGGAATCGAAGAGATAATATTTACCTACGACAATGTGATGGTGGACCAGAAGGTGGTGAGGATAGAGCCGCCAAGGATGCGTTTTGCGGCCAGGCGGATAAGCCTCCCGATGGACGGGGCGCCTGTGGAATGCGGGCCCTTCTTCTACAAGGCTGACGGCACGCGTCTGAGGTTCGAGGATTTCGACCCCGACCTGTTCCGGTCCAAGCTCAGGTTCACGATCACCCGTGAGCACAACAGTTCCGTCAAGGGACGGTACTGGGATTCACAGGGCGCCGCAGGAAGTCCGGTGATAAGGATGACCAACACCGGAGGGACGCATGATTCCTATTCCTTCTGCATCAACCGCCTGTCTTACGGCGGCCGCTCCATTGGGGAGAATTACCGTTTCTCAGACGGTCCCGCGGATCTGGAATACATTACCGCCAGCAATCCGGACATCTACCAGTCCATACCGGACGCCACCGCCGTCCTGTGCACGGAAGACCCTTTCGGAGAGGCCGGTTTCATGGGCTCTGCCGGCAGCTGGGCGCTGGCACGCTGGTCGGACAGGACCACGCACGACGAATCGCTCCTCTATGAGATGCAGGGACTGCTTTCCACCGGGAACGACTGGCGTTACGCCTCCATGGCGCCCGACTCGGGATGCGCCCGCTGCGACTTTGACTTTGTGGACAACAACACCATGCGCCTGACGGCCCATTACGACGACTGGGGGACCGAGGCAATGCCGGAATACTCCATGTCGCTCGCCCCGAGGATAAGGAATCGCCACTCGAACGAGTTGTATCAGTCTTTCAAGCGCTTCACCGCGAGGTGTACGGTAAACCTGGGCGTTGGCGGAGTCGCGTCTGCAAATGCCTCCGGCGGCTGGGACGTGTCCCTGGCATGGACATTCCCCCGGCCTGCGGACGGAGTGCTGGCTGGCCTGGAAGACATAGTGGTCGGGAGCGACTACCTGGTACGCGGCATGTACACGCCTCTCTATTCGCTTTACGGCGACATCGACGAAATACGGAGCACCGTACGCCCCGCTTATAAATACTGTACGCCGGGAGTCCCGGCGAGTCAGTCGACCACGTCCCTGACAGACACTTACATAGTGCCCCAGTCGGCGAGCGGGGGATACCGTTTCGTGGTCTGGAAATACTCGAACCTCTATCCGGCCAGCAACGGCTGGCTGGACAGATAATCCTGCAGGATGCGCCTGGTGCCGGCGTTTACGCGGTAATCTCCGGAAGATGCGCCCTTACCGGCCGTGAGGCCGCCGCACACATCCACGCCGAGCAGACGGTGCCCTGCAGCGATACGCCCTATATCCGACAGCAGGCGGGAGATCGCCATATCCCCCTGGCTCCAGTCGGTGCGGGCGTATCTTTTTGATAGGACGTCCAGGTCTATGGAGAGGTAAACCGGAAGGCCGCCGGGGATTTCCGGGGTGTTGAGGTAATCGGCTTTCATGTACGGGAGCCCCTCCCGGGCCGCCTTGACCCAGTTTCCGCAGCTGAGCAGGCCGGAGTCGAATGCGCCGTCCTGGTCGTCTGGGTGGTTGTCGTAGAGGGCCAGTACGAACGGCTCGCCTATGCGCTCCAGCATCAGTTTGGTAAGGTAATGGTAGTCTCCGGTGTCTATCCAGTTAATGCCTCCGGGAGGGAGCTTTGCGATTGCCGCCCTGAGCGCCTCGCCGGCCTTTGGGGAGCAGTAGCAGTTGGTGCCGTCGAGCATGCGCAGGTCAAGGGCCAGCGCCCCCTCCGGGGCCCAGCCTTCCTCTGTGTAAAGTGCGCTCAGATGCAGTACAGTGGTCATTTGATTTCCAAATTTAAAAAAAATATTTATATTTGTGGGCTGTAGAACTGCAAGTAAATGGCCGAAGAACAACAGTTTCCTCTGGATCCGGAGAAAATTTACTACTCGATGGACGAGCTCACGCTCGATACACCGGAGGGGCCTGTTACGCTTCGGATGGGGGCATGGCTCAATGCCGATCCCGTTCGCATCCACCAGATGATAGTCAGGGAAAAGGTCCTCCAGGTAGATAACTTCGAGGTCCTGAATCCCCTTGTGAGCAAGCTCCGCAGGGCGGATCCGGAGTACTACCGCCGCTTCATGGGGCTCAACCTCATAATCGATTATCCCGGTTACAGTTCCGGCATCGTCGCCAAGATTCCGTACGAGAACGACCCTGTAGGTTTCTACAAATGGTGGCGCAAGGGCAAGCACGAAGACAAGATTTTCCTTTCACTTCCCAACCGCATCCGGCTCTTCGAGAAAGTCTCCATGATGGATCCCAAGATGATTCTCAAGAAAGACCTCAAGACCATCCAGTAGCATGCTCAACATCCTCCTCCCGACCGACAGCGAAAGACCGTTGTCTTTCTATCTGGCGATGGAGGAATACGTCGCCGCGGCCATTGGCAGCGGCTTTTTCGTATGGCGCGTGGCTCCTACAGTAATCATCGGCCGCAACCAGGACCTCTCCGCTGAGGTGAACCTGGACTGGTGCCGCGAGAAGGGCGTAAGGGTGGTCCGCCGCAAGAGCGGGGGAGGTTGCGTGTATGCCGACCGCGGCAATCTCATGATTTCATACATAACGCCCCGCAAGGGAGTGGATACGGTTTTCGCAGAATATCTCGACTCCCTCGCCGGCTTCCTGCGCAGCCTTGGGATTGATGCCGTCAAGACCGAACACAACGACGTGATGGTGGGGGAGCGCAAGGTCTCCGGCAACGCGTTTTTCGTGCATCCCGGCGCCAGCATCGTACACGGCACGCTGCTGCACAGCGTGGATCTGGATGCCCTGCAGGTGGCCATCACCCCTCCCCGGGCCAAACTGGAGCGCCACGGAGTGGCTTCGGTGCGGCAGCGTGTGGCCAATCTTGCGGACCTTGGCCTGGACATGACGCCCCAGGCCCTGGCAGCCGCCCTTGCCTCCGCATTCTGCGACGGGGCGCGGACGCTTACGCCGGAGGAAGTGGCATCGATAGAGGATATTCAGGCCGGTTACGACAATCCTGCATTTATTCTTGGAAAAACTCCATAAAAACACTATCTTTGACATTCCACATAATAAACACATGAGCGAAGAACTGAAAACCACCTGCCTGCATGAAGAACATATCGCCCTCGGGGCAAAGATGAGTCCTTTCGCAGGCTTCGACATGCCCATCCAGTATGCCGGAATCATCCAGGAGCACAACGCCGTCCGCACGGCCGCAGGAATGTTCGACGTTTCCCACATGGGAGAGATTGTCGTTGACGGCCCCGACGCGGAAAAGTTTGTAAATCATATCTTTACCAACGATGTCCGCGGCCTGGAGCCCGGCCGTATCCTCTACGGCATGATGTGCTATCCAGACGGCGGCACGGTGGATGACCTTCTCGTCTATAAGGAGTTCGAGAGCGGATATCTGCTCGTCGTGAACGCAGCCAACATAGACAAGGATTTCGAGTGGATACAAAAGAACTCGGAAGGTTTCGAGGTCGAGGTCTTCAACGACTCCGATTCCTGGGGCCAGATTGCCCTCCAGGGGCCCAAGGCCGAGGATGCACTCGTCAATCTTATGGGAATAGAGGAGCTGCGCGAGCTTGAATTCTACACCTTCTGCGACCTCGAAGACGAAGAAGGCGGCCGCGTGATAGTCAGCCGTACCGGATATACCGGAGAAGACGGCTTCGAGATCTACGCCTCTCCGGACAACATCCGCGACCTCTGGTCCATGCTGATCGAAGACGGCATACAGCCCTGTGGTCTCGGCTGCCGCGACACCCTCCGCTTCGAGGCGGGCCTTCCCCTTTACGGAGACGAGCTCAGCGCGGAGATTTCTCCCGTCATGGCAGGTTTCTCCATGTTCTGCAAGTTTGACAAGCCGGAGTTCATCGGCAAGGAGGCGTTGCAGGCCCAGAAGACCGGCGGCGTACCCCGCAAGATCGTGGGCATAGAGCTCCAGGATTCCGCAATTCCCCGTGCAGGCTATCCCGTAGAGCTGGAAGACGGCACTGAGGTAGGCGTCGTCACCACGGGCTATCATTCCATTTCCCTGGACAAGAGCCTTTGCTTCGCACTCGTGGACTCCGCCCATGCAGCCCTCGGCACACCCCTCTGGATACGCATCCGCAAGAAGGTGTTCCCCGGCGTCACAGTAAAGAAACGTTTTTATCAGACAAACTATAAGAAATGAGCAGAATAATCGAAGGACTCCTCTACAGCGAGTCACACGAATGGGTGAAGGTCGAAGACGGCCTCGCCATCATCGGAGTTTCCGATTTCGCACAGTCAGAAATGGGTGACATCACCTATGTTGACCTTCCCGCAGAAGGCGACGAGGTGAGCGCCGGCGAGGAATTCGGCGCCCTCGAGAGCGTCAAGGCTTCCAGCGAGCTCTACAGCCCCGTAAGCGGCACGGTAGAGGCCGTCAACGAGGAGCTTGAGTCGGCCCCCGAGAAAGTCAACGAAGACGCCTATGCCGCCTGGCTCATCAAGGTGCGCATGTCCGACCCTTCCGAGCTGGACGCCCTCCTGAGCGCCGCAGCATACGAACAAGTCGCAAAATAGTCTATGAGCACATTCGCCTATTTTCCTCATACAGAGGAGGATATAAAGGTGATGCTTGAGCGTGTGGGGCTCTCCTCCCTCGGAGAGCTCTATTCCGACGTTCCCCCCGAGTTCATCCACAGGGGCGAGTATGACCTCCCGTCTGCGATGACCGAGGAGGAAGTCCGCCGCTGGTTCGAGGATCTTGCCGCAAAGGACACCCGCCTCAAGGTGTTCGCCGGTTCCGGGGCCTACGACCATTACACGCCGTCCGTCATCCCTTACATCACCTCCCGTTCCGAGTTCATCACCGCTTATACGCCTTACCAGTGCGAGATTTCGCAGGGTACGCTCCGTTATATCTTCGAGTGGCAGACGATGATATGCTCCCTCACCGGGCTCGACGTCGCCAACGCCTCCATGTACGACGGCCCCACGGCAGCAGCGGAGGCCATGCGCATGTGCGTCGCCTGCACCCGCAAGCGCAACACGGTAGTGGCGTCCGCACGCCTTCTGTCCCACGTCATCGAGGTTCTTAAGACCTATTCCCGTTACTCCGGCATAAACCTGGTGGTTACGGACGACGTGCAGGAAGCCGTCGCCGAGGGCACCCTCGACCTGGCGGGAGTCATAGTCCCGTCCATCAACCGCTTCGGCATTGTCGAGAGCCATCTCGGCCTTGCCGGCCTGGTGCACGAAATGGGCGGCCTGCTGGTTGAATACTGCGACCCTTCCGCACTCGCCGTGGTCAAGACTCCCGCCGAGTGGGGCGCCGACATAGCCGTCGGCGACGGCCAGAGCCTGGGCATACCCCTGTGCTACGGCGGTCCCTACGTAGGATTCATGGCATGCCGCGAGCAGTGGATGCGCAAGCTCCCCGGACGCATAGTCGGCCAGACCGCGGACGCTTCCGGGCGCCGCGCCTTCGTACTTACCCTTCAGGCCCGCGAGCAGCATATCCGCCGCGAAAAGGCCACTTCCAACATCTGCTCCAACGAGTCGCTCATGGCTCTCTGGTGCACGGTGTATCTTTCCCTCATGGGCCCCGAGGGCATGAGGCGCCTTAACGACATCTGCTACGAGCGCTCGCATTATCTCAAGGAGCAGCTTCTCGCGACCGGCCTTTTCGAAGACCCGTTCGAAGGCCGCACCTTCCTCAAGGAATTCGCCCTCAAGCCCCTTTGCAGCGCAGAAAAGCTGCAGCAGGCGCTGCTGGACGCCGGTTTCTTCGGCGCCCTGCCCACTCCGGAAGGCTACGTGACCTTCTGCGTCACCGAACGCCGCACGCGCGAAGAGATGGACGCCCTGGTTAAAGTAATAAAGGAGGCCGCGCTATGAGATACTACGACAAACTGATATTCGAGATTTCTCGTCCCGGACGTTCGGGTTTTTCGCTCCCTGAAGCAGGCGTGGCTGTCGCCCCGGATGGTGCGGGCCGCCCTCGGCAGGGGAGCGTATGGCGCGAGACGCCGCTGAATCTTCCGGAAGTCAGCGAACCGGATGTGGTCCGTCACTATACGAACCTGAGCCAGATGAACTTCGGTGTGGATACGGGATTCTATCCCCTGGGTTCCTGCACCATGAAGTACAATCCCAAGATCAACGAAGAGATTGTACCCCAGTTCAACGGCATCCACCCGCTGCAGCCCGCAGCAACCACCGCCGGAGTGCATGCAGTCTATGATTTCATGGACAAGGCCCTCGCCGAGATCACCGGCATGAAGCACTTCACCTTCCTTCCCTGCGCCGGCGCCCACGGCGAGCTCACCGGCCTCATGCTCATGAAGGAATACCACATGAGCAGGGGAGACAGCGCCCGCACCAAGGTGATAGTCCCGGACAGCGCCCACGGCACCAACCCCGCCAGCGCCGCCGTCTGCGGCTTCGACATAGTAGTCGTCAAGTCCAGGCCCGACGGCCTCGTGGACGTGGAAGACCTCAAGCCGCTTCTGGGCCCGGACATCGCCGGCATCATGATGACCAACCCCAACACCCTCGGCCTCTTCGAGCGCGACATCAAGGAAATCGCATCCCTCGTCCACGGCTGCGGCGGCCTGCTGTACTACGACGGCGCCAACATGAATCCGCTTCTCGGAATGGTGCGCCCCGGAGACATGGGCTTCGACGTCATGCACCTCAATCTCCACAAGACATTCAGTACGCCCCACGGCGGAGGCGGCCCCGGCAGCGGCCCCGTAGGCGTTGCGGAACGTCTTGTCCCGTTCCTGCACATTCCCAGGACCAGCGGATACCACGGCAACTTCGGCGTGATCCTGCGCGCCTGCGCCTACATCCTCACCCTTGGGCGCGAGAACCTCAAGCTCGCCGGCCCCCTGGCCACTCTTGCGGCGAACTACATCAAGGAGTCCCTGAAAGACAGCTACAAGCTTCCCATCCCGGCGGTCTGCAAGCATGAATTCGTGTTCGACGGCCTTGCCGCCGACAACGGCGTAACCACTCTCGACGTTGCCAAGCGCCTGCTCGACTACGGCTTCCACGCCCCCACGATCTACTTCCCGCTGCTCTTCCACCAGGCACTGATGATAGAGCCCACGGAGACTGAGTCCCTGCAGACGCTCGACGCTTTCATAGACGTCATGCATACTATCGCAAAGGAAGCCGCGGAAGACCCTGAGCTGCTGCACTCCGCTCCCCACAATACACCTATCGGGCGCCCCGACGAAACGGCGGCGGCCCGCCAGCCCATATTGAAATACACTTTTTAACTACAAGCAATGAAAAATTACTTTGATCTTACCGGCCGCGTGGCCGTTGTAACCGGCGCTTCCGCCGGACTCGGCCTCCAGATGGCCAAGGCATTCGCAAGCCAGGGTGCAAACCTTGTACTCCTTGCACGTCGTATGAACCTCCTCGAAGAGAACGCAAAGGCAATACGTGAGGAGTTCGGCGTAGAGGTCCTTCCCTTCGCCTGCGACATTACAGACACTGAAAAAGTTAAGGCTGCAGTAGCCGCCACGATCGAGAAGTTCGGCCGTGTGGATATCCTCATGAACAACGCCGGCACCGGCGCAGTCGCTCCCGCAGAGGAGATCACCGACGAGCAGTTCAAGCACGAACTGAACATCGACCTCTTCGGCACGTTCATCTGCTCCCGTGAATTCGGCAAGGAGATGATCAAGGCCGGATACGGACGTATAATCAACATCGCATCCATGTACGGTCTCGTGGGCAACCTCATCTGCGGCAGCTCACCTTACCATGCAGCAAAGGGCGGCGTAGTCAACCTCACCCGCGCCCTCGCGGCTGAATGGGGCAAGTACGGCATCACCGTGAACAGCATCTGCCCGGGTTACTTCTACACGGACCTCACCACCGCTACCCTGGATTCCGATTACTTCCAGGCCATCGCAAAGCAGAGCATCCCCATGGCCCGTTACGGCAAGTCCGGCGAGCTCGACACCTGCGCACTCTTCCTGGCATCTCCCGCCAGCACCTACGTCAACGGCCAGAACATCGCCGTGGACGGTGGCTACACCTGCATCTAGTCCGGCGCCGCCTTTCAAGTCAAGCCTGCCGCTCGCGCGGCGGGCTTATTTGTGCCTGTAATATTTCGGAAACTTTCGTTTTATGCAAAAAAAGTATCAGTATTTCAAAAAAATATCACGCATTTGCATAAAAAAATACTATATTGCAGCCCGAATACCGCAGGAAAACGATGAGTAACGTCTTAAGAGAGATACTGCCCCTGTCCGAAAAGGACTGTTTCTATATAGTGGAGCGCCACAAGAACGAATTCGACTATCCCATACACAGCCACCGCGAGTATGAACTCAACTTCATAGAGAACGGAGCCGGCGTCCGCCGCATAGTGGGGGACAGCATGGAGGAAATAGGCCCGTACGACCTCACCCTCATCGCAGGATCCGGCCTCGAGCACATGTGGGCCCAGGGCAGCTGCTCGCAGAAGGACGTCCGGGAAATAACGATACAGTTCTCGCCGGACCTTCTGGGTGAGGATATCCTTTCCCGCAACCAGTTCCTCACCATAAAGCACATGTTCGAAAGGGCAACCATGGGACTGTCCTTTTCCATGCCTGCCATAATGCGCGTCTATTCGCTTCTGGACGGCCTCGCATCCATGCAGGAACGCTTCGAGCAGTATCTCGCGTCGCTTAAGATACTGTATGAGCTGTCTCTGGACGACGGCTCCCGCACCCTTGCTTCATCGTCTTTCTCCGAGTCCGGCCCAACGGCCGAATCCCGCCGCGTGCAGAAGGTGAAGGCGTATATAGACAAGCATTATCCGGAGGTCATCCGCCTGGAAGACCTGGCCTCCATAGCGGGCATGTCGCCGTCGGCTTTCTCCCGCTTCTTCAAACAGCACACAAGGCGCACTCCGGTCGATTATATCATAGACGTACGCCTCGGACATGCCGCCCGCCAGCTGGTGGATTCGTCGGACGGAATATCGGAAATATGCTTCGCGTGCGGCTTCGGGAACCTGTCCAACTTCAACCGTACCTTCAAGCTCAGGCGCGGTTCCACGCCCAGTGAATTCAGGTCTGTGTTCAAGAAGCAGAAGGTCATAGTCTGACCTGTGTCAAAATAGTATCATTATTTGATATTTTTTTATTTGCGCCACTCTCGGGCTTGGCGTATATTTGCATTGTAACCATGAAATGCATTGAAACCTTTAATCCTTTCAATAATAACCAACAAAACCAGTAGCATGAAACAAAAGCTGTTCATCTCCCTGCTGGCGCTCCTGACCCTCTCGGTTTCTGCCTTCGCGCAGACCGTAGTCCGCGGAACCGTCAAAGACGCTTCCGGACAGGGGATCATAGGTGCCAGCGTCATGGAGAAAGGTACCGGAAACGGTGCCGTTGCAGACCTTGATGGAAACTACGAGATCCGTGTGTCGCCCCGCGCCACGCTGGTCTTCTCTTCCATCGGCTATGCGTCTCAGGAAGTCGTTGTCGGCAACCAGACCGTCATCAACGTCGTCCTGAAAGATGATACCGAATTCCTCGACGAGGTAGTCGTCGTGGGTTACGGTACAATGAGAAAGAGCGACCTCTCCGGCGCTTCCGTCTCTATGAAGGAAGACGACCTGAAGGGCTCGATCATCACCAACCTCGACCAGTCACTCCAGGGTCGTGCGGCCGGTGTCTCCGCCGTGCAGACCTCCGGTGCTCCGGGTTCCAGCTCGTCCATCCGCGTCCGTGGCCAGGCTACGGTCAACGCCGGCGCCGAGCCTCTGTACGTCATTGACGGCGTCATCGTACAGGGCGGCGGCAATTCCGCATGGGATTACGGTCTGGGCGGCCTGGGCAACGGTAAGATTTCCACCATCTCGCCTCTGGCCACTCTCAACCCGTCGGATATCGTGAGTATGGAAATCCTCAAGGATGCCTCCGCAACCGCCATCTACGGCGCCCAGGGCGCCAACGGTGTGGTCCTCATCACCACCAAGCACGGTGCCGCAGGCGAGTCCAAGATCACCTATGACGGCATGGTCGCACTGAGCCAGCAGAATGTGAGGATTGACATGCTGAACCTGCGCGAGTGGGCGGAGTTCTACAACGACTTCGTCGCCCTCGGCGAGGCCAGCAAGAATTCCTACTATGCAGATCCTTCCCTCCTCGGCGTGGGTACCAACTGGCAGGACGAGGTCTTCCGCACCGCCCTCCAGCACCAGCACCAGATCGCCGCACAGGGCGGTAACGACAAGATCCAGTACTACGTTTCCGGTTCCTACATGGACCAGGACGGTACCGTCATCGGAACCCACTTCGACCGCTTCAGCGTCCGTACCAATGTGGATGCCAAGGTCAAGGAATGGCTGAAGGTCGGCGTCAACGCCACCTATGCGGTCACCAACGACGACCTCAAGCTCGCCGACGGTGGTGAAGGTCTCATCTTCACCGCACTGGGAACCCTTCCCGACATCCCCGTTTACGACATCGACGGCAACTACGCCACTGTGGTCCGTGAGGGTTACACCTCCGCCAACCCCGTCGGCCTTGCCATGATCAACACCTACACTCTCAACCGTGAGAAGCTCACCGGCAACGTCTATGCGGACGTCACCCCCATCAAGCACATCACCTGGCGTTCGGAAATCGGTTTCGATGCCAGCCACTCCGAGAGTAACACCTTCAAGCCCACCTACATCCTGGGCGGCAAGGAGAACAAGACCAACTCCATGTCCGTGCAGGAGAACAACAGTGTTTACTGGCAGCTCAAGAACTACCTCACCTGGGACCAGAAGTTCGGCAAGTTCGGCGTAATCGGAATGCTCGGACAGGAGTGCTGGGAGTCCAAATGGAAATACCTCAGCGCATCCAACTCCAACCTGCCCGACAACGAAGTCAGGACACTCTCCAAGGCTACCGGAGATCCCACCGTGGGCCACGGATTCGGCAGTGCTGCCATGGCTTCCTTCTTCACCCGTTGGAACTTCAACTACGACGACAGATACCTCGCCACCTATACATACCGTTATGACGGTTCCTCCAATTTCGGTCCCGATAACCGCTGGGCAGGATTCCATTCCGTCGCGGCCAGCTGGAAATTCTCCAACGAGAAGTTCTTCCAGCCCGTCAAGGACGCCATCAAGCTCAGCAACGGTAAGATCCGCGTAGGCTGGGGCCAGACCGGTAACGCCAACATCGGCGGCGGCGCATGGGAAGCGAACATCTACGATTCCTATTCCGCACTCGGCGACGCCCAGCGTCCTACCAACATCCCCAACACCGGTATCCACTGGGAGAAGCAGGAACAGATCAACGTAGGTTTGGATCTCTCCTTCTTCGACAACCGCCTCAACCTCACCGTCGATGCCTATGACAAGGTGTCATCCGACATGCTCATGTCCCTTGACCTTCCTTCCTATATGGGTACCAAGGGCAACTCCTCCGCGGCGCTTGCAGCTCCCAAGGGCAACTTCGGCACCATCGACAACAGGGGTATTGAAGTCACCCTCAGCGGCTATCCCGTCCAGACCAAGGACTTCTCATGGGAGAGCAACTTCCAGATTTCCTTCAACCAGAACAAGCTTATCGCCCTCGACGGAACCGAGAACGCACAGCTCATCGGTTACGGCCAGTGGAACGACATAGTCTCCGTTACGGAAATCGGCCAGCCTCTCTACGGCTTTTACGGATACAAGGTGGTCGGTGTCTATAAAGACTTCGACGACATCCTCAACAGCCCCAAGGCGGAGAAGTATCCCGTTGACGGCGTATTCAACCGCAGCACCACCGTATGGCCCGGCGACCTCAAGTTCGAAGACATCAACAAGGACGGTGTCATCGACGAGAAAGACCGCACCAACATCGGTTCGCCGCTTCCTCTGTTCACCTTCGGCTGGACCAACACCTTCCGTTACAAGAACCTCGACCTGAGCATCTTCTTCAACGGTACCTACGGCAACAAGGTCCTCAACTACAACCTCATGGGCCAGGGCTACAACGGTCTCTCCCACATGACCAGTTACTGGACCAACCAGCAGAGGATAGTCACCCAGCGCGCACAGCTCGTCCCCGCAGACGGCGTCTATGCAGACAACTGGTACAACAACGTGGAGAACGTCAAGGTGGCCAACCCCGACACCAAGATGCCGCGTATCACCACCGCCGATCCTAACGACAACGACCGCATGAGCGACCGTTACATCGAGGACGGCTCCTACATCCGCATCAAGAACATCACCCTGGGATACACTCTTCCCAAGACGTTGCTCCAGCGCTTCAAGATCGAGAACATCCGCATGTATGTGAACGTACAGAACCTCTACACCCTTACGAATTATACCGGTTACGACCCTGAAGTCGGTGCCAGCACCCAGGATGCCACCGGTATGACCTTCGGTGTTGATAACGGACGTTATCCTTCTCCTACCACCTATTCCTTCGGTATGAACATCACATTCTAAGGGAGGACACTGATATGAAGAAAATATTTGGAATAATTGCAACCGCAATAGCAGTCTTCAGCGCAGTATCTTGCGAAGACTTCCTCAACCGTCCTTCCGAGGACAGTTACGTGGTGGACGGATTCTACAAGAATGACGAACAGGTCATCATGGGTGTCAACTATCTTTACTCCGGTCCCTGGAGCGACGTCACCCGTTTCTATGTCTATGACACGGAATACATGGCCGGCAACGTCTGGACAAGCAACAGCCCCTACACCACCCTCACGGTGAACGGTACTGACCAGGAGCTCAAGGACATGTCCGCATCCCTCTGGTCCATCAACGCCCACTGCAACACGGTCATCAACAACCTGCTCAGCTCATCCGGAGCTTCCCAGGAGGTGATCAACCAGGCCATCGGCGAATGCCTTGCATGGAAGGCCATGGCTTACTTCTTCCTGGTGCGCAACTTCGGCGATGTCCCCATCGTCCATGACAACACCGCCATCATCAAGGAAGGTACCTACAACGAGCTCAAGAAGGTCCAGAAGGCCGATGTCTATGATTACATCATCCTCACCCTCGAGAAGGCCATGGAACTCCTCCCCAAGAACGCATACATCGGCCAGTACAACAGGATCGACCACTATGCCGCCGAGGGTCTCCTCGCCAAGGTTTACCTCACCAAGGCAGGCGTAACCGGATCCCTCAACAACGACGACCTCTCCAAGGCCCTCTCGTATGCCGAGGACGTAATCCACAATTCCGGACGCACCCTTACCCCCAAGTACTCCGATGTCTTCCGCATCGACCCGAAGGTCTTCCAGCAGACCGGAGAATGCCTGTTCTCCTGGCTGTGGCAGGCAAAGGTCGAGATGTGGTGCACCCAGAGCTACATGCAGAACGACGTCGGCCTGGTAGGCTTCTCCGAGGAGAACAACTGGGGTGACTGGAAAGGTCCCTCCATCGACCTCCAGGATGCATTCGGCGTAGATGCCACCAAGAATCCACAGGCCCGCCAGGATAACGACGACCGCCGCAAGACCACCATCATGATGTTCGGCGACCAGTACGACTACTTCTGGAAGGACAAGGGCGGATTCGACCTCTACAGGTTCTTCTACGACAAGAGCTACGGTCTGGGAACGGACAATCCCAACATCTCCAGCCAGAACTGGGGCTGCCCTGCCGGCGCATTCTACGGAAAGCATATCTACGGCGACTATCAGGATCATATCGACGGATGCGGCGTAACTCCCCACCAGCAGTACAACCAGCTTCCTACCCATATCCTGAGGCTCTCGGATGTCTATCTGGTAGCAGCTGAGGCCGCTTATCTCACCGGCGATTCCAACAAGGCCAAGGGATATGTAAATGACGTGCGCAAGCGCGCGAACGCTGAACCCGTGTCCGACGTGAACTACGACACCATCTGGAAGGAGCGCCGTCTGGAGCTCGCCCTGGAAGGTGACCGCTGGTACGACTATGTGCGCCGTTCCTACTACGACGTGAACGCCTGCATCACCGACCTCAAGACCCAGCGCAGAGGCTACTGGGCAGTGCCTCAGGGCGGCAGCGGCGACGACCTCAACGGTGTTTACAAGAACTTCGTCTGCGACGCCGACGGCAACTACGTAGGCCCCGGAGCCAATCCCTGGGATGCATCTTCCCTCGCTTATGACGGCAGCAAGGACCTCGTGGACGTGAAAGAATCCATGTTCATCGTTCCCATGCCTACAGAGGATGTGGTTGCCAACCCCAACATGGCCTCTGACGCAGAAGCAGAGCACGTGGATGTCCGCGCTACCTACTCTTATGACTTTTAATCCGAACCAGCAATGAAACAGATAATCAAAAATATCATCCTCATAGCCGGAGCAGCAGTCATTGCAGGTGCTTTCTTTTCCTGCGAAAAGCAAGACTACCCCGACCGTTTCCGCGCTACCGAAGGCAAACCCACAATCAGCTATGTGAGGTATGCAGACAGGGATGTTTTCATTGAGCAGGCATTCATGGACGAGATTCTCTGCATCGTCGGTACCAACCTTACCAGCGTGCATGATGTTGTTTTCAACGACCAGAAGGCCGTGATCAATACCAGCTACATTACGGAAAACACCCTTGTAGTGGCAGTTCCCAACAAACAGGCCCAGGAGGTTACCAACAAGCTTTATCTCATAACTGCAAAACCCGACACGGTCAGTTATGACTTCAAGGTTCTTCCTCCCGTACCCAAGGTACTTGCAATGTCCAACGAGTGGGCAAAGGCAGGTGAAGAAGTTACGCTCACCGGTAAGTATTTCATGGACGTGAAGAGCGTTTCCATGCCCGGCGCAGAAGTGGCTGACTACACCGTGAACGACAGCGAACACATCACCTTCAAGGTCCCTGCAGGCGCAACTCCCGGTCCCGTCAACGTGACCACCGAATCCGGTTCCGCCAACAGCGCGTTCCAGTATATGGACCAGCGCAACATGCTCTTCGACTTTGACGGACTCCGCGGCGGTTTCGCCACCGGTATCGGCTGGCGCGCCCCTGCCAACGGACACCTCCACAATCCCGGCGACGATCCCTTCCCCGCACTGGACGGCTCATACCTCTGGCTCGGCGGCAAGGATCCGGGAGCCGGCTGGCAGGAGGACGAGTTCTCCTTCGACTACTGGAACGACAAGGACGTTTACGGATCGTTCCCTCCTCTGAGCAGCCTGCCCGCCTTCGACGCTTATATCAACAAGTTCGGCATCGGCGGCCTCACATTGAAGTTCGAGGTGTTCGTCCCCACTTCCAACCCCTGGAAAAACAGCTCCATGCAGATTATGTTCTCCAGCAGCGACATCGTTTCCAGCGACAACATGAACAACACCTATTTCTCCGACGAAACTGTTCCCCGTGCCCTTTGGACTCCCTGGCAGGCAACCGGTTCCTACGATACCGGAGACAAGTGGCTCACCATCAGCATTCCGCTCTCCGAGTTCAATTTGACTCACGGCGGAGCCACCTGCGCCACCAAGTTTGACAAGAGCTGGCTGGACGGCTTTGCCCTCTTCGTTTGGGAAGGAGTCGGCGGCGGTTCCGAATGCGATCCCGTCATTGCAATGGACCACTTCCGCGTAGTACCCCTCTAATCTTTAAATGATGAAAGTTATGAACAGAATATTCAAGTTCACAGCATTTGCAGTAGCGGCCCTGATGGCTTTCACGGGCTGCGTGCAGGAGGAACTCAGCACCGACCAGTTCAGTGACAGCTCGATTTCCCTTGGTGCGTTCTCGCCCAACCCGGTATATCGCGGCGGAGAGATCACTGTCATCGGCAGCAACCTCGACCAGGTCTCCCAGGTTCTGGTTCCCGGCGTGGATCCCATCACAGACTTTACCGTAACCGGTACGGGCCGTGATTGCCGACTGGTATTCACCGTCCCGGTGGACGGCCCTGAAGAGGGTCTCATCACTCTCGTGGGCAAGAACGGCGCCAGGGTTGAATCCGTGGCCACCCTTACCTACACCGAGCCCATCCTCTTCACTTCATTCAGTCCCGCATCGGCCATGCCCGGCGATGTGCTCACCATCAAGGGAGATTACCTCAACCTTGTAAAGGAAGTCATCTTCGAAGGCGCCGCCTATGTAACCGAATTCAAATCCCAGACACGCTACGAGCTCCAGCTCGTCGTGCCCGCCAACGCCATCAGCGGACGTGTCGTGGTGGGTGATTCCAACGAGGTCCTCGACCCCGACACCGTCGCCAACAAGGTGTACTCCGAGAATGAGCTCAAGATAGGCGATCCTACCGTCAGCGGCCTCAAGGTCGCCCTTGCCAAGCCCGGCGAGCCTGCCGTCATTTCCGGTAATTACCTGAACATGATAAGCACTGTGGTCTTCGCCGGCGGCACCAGGGTGGAAAGCTTTACCGTGGCTTCGGACACCAAGACCCTCACCGTTTCCATCCCGGCAACGGCCCAGAGCGGCGATGTGGTGGCTGTCGACTATGCCGGCAAGGAATATGTCGCAGGTACTGTCGCAATGGTGCAGCCCGGCAACCTCGCCGCAGCTCCCCAGCCCGTTAAGGCAGGCGACGATCTCACCATCACCGGTGACGACCTCAACGTTGTCACAAGCGTGGAGTTCCCCAACGGGGGCGAAGCTTACTTCACATACACCGCAGACAAGGCCATCGTAGTCACGGTTCCCGCCAAGGCCACCGAGGGTGACATCATCCTCACCATGGACAACGGCGATGCCGTTACCGTTCCCTTCACCCTGGTGCATCCCACCGTCACCGAAGTGGCTCCCGTCGAGCTTATGGCCGGTGAGGTCATCACCGTAAAGGGTACGGACCTCGACCTCATCGTAGGCGCCACCCTCGGCGGCAAGGATGTCGATGTCCTGTACAGCGACGGCGACCTGCTCCTCCAGACCTTCAACACCTCCGTATCCGGAAAGATCGTCCTGAAGCTTTTGAACGGCGAGACCGTCGAGCCTGAGGAGGAGATCACCCTTGCATACGACTCCTTCATCATCGTCAACGAGATGCCGGCTGCCGAGCACATCGGCGCCCTCGTCACCTTCAAGGGCGAGAATTTCCTGATGATAGAGAACATCTACATCGGCGAGAAGAAGGTTACCAGCTATCTGGTGCGTAACGACAATGAACTCCAGTTCATCATGCCTTACAACAAGATCGGCGTGTACGAAGTGAAGTTCGAGCTCCTCTCCGGCGACGTCGAAACCTGCCCCAGCTCCATCGAGGTTCAGCTCGAGCAGAACATCACCGTCATCTGGGAAGGCGAAGAAGATCTCGGTTCATGGAGCAGCCAGCCTGTCTTCGGAGCAGAAGATGCCTTTATCAATGCCGGCATCGTGGTTGGCGATAAAGTTCGTGTGTACTACACTCCTACCGCCGACTGGTACCAGGTGCAGGTATGGGACGGTCACTGGAAGGGCATGACATTCGACGAGCTCGGCGGCGGCAACACCGTCAATCCCGAAACGATGCCCGAGTATAAGGGTTACTTCGAATTCACGGTTACTGCCGCACACGTAGAAGTCCTTTCCATTCTCGAGAACTGGGGCGGCGCAATGCTCGCACAGGGCGAAAGCGCCATCGTGACCATGGTCACCCTGATCCACGATATTCCTCAGGAAAGGGATATCTGGGAAGGCGAAGAAGATCTCGGTTCATGGGGCCCCCAGCCTGTCTTCGGAGCCGAAGGCATCATGGCGGAAATGGGCGTGAAACCCGGCGACCTTCTGCGCATCTACTTCACTCCTACCGCCGACTGGTGGCAGATTCAGATCTGGGACGGTCACTGGCACGGTATTTCCATCGACGAGATCGGAGGCAATACCGCCAATCCTGAGACCTGGTCCAACAACTCCTGCATTGAGTTCGTGATCACAGAAACTCTGCTGAATGAATTCAATGCTATCGAGGGTTGGGGCGGCGCCATTCTCCTCCAGGGAGAAAATGCCATCATTACCAGAGTCTGCGTATTCTAATCGTTAATCCAAGGGCGGCGGTGCAAAGGTGCCGCCGCCCTTTTTATTTTTATGAAAGCGTCAAGAGCCTTAATAGCCGCCTTTTCCCTTGCACTGCTGTCCTGCGGCGGGCCTGAGGATATAGACCAGCCGGTGGAGAAAGCCCCTGCGGTGGTCTCCACAAGCCCTGCGGACGGTGCCACGGGTATCCAGGGCCCGTCCCTGGCCGTTGTCGTCACAATGGACCAGAACGTTAAGGTTTCCGCCGCCGGCAGCAAGCAGGTTGCCGTCAGCGGAGGCGCATCGGTCGCATCCGTAAACGCTTATGGCACGGACGTGACGATCAAGCTTGAGGGCCTTGAAAACGGGGAAAGCTATACCGTTTCCGTTCCGGCCGGCGTGATAGAAGGATACAAAACCAACCAGGAGGCGGCAGCGGCCGTTTCCGTACATTTCACCATGGAGTATGTGGAGCCGGAGAAGCACTATGACCGTGCTCCCGTACAGTCGCTGAGCGATTCCCAATGCTCGGCGCAGGCTTCCAGGCTCTATGCATACCTGCTGGAGAATTATGGAAGCAAAACCATTTCCGGCGCCATGGGAGGCACCGCATGGGAAACATCATATACGGATAATATTGAAGCGCTTACGGGAATCTATCCCGCAATAACAGGCTTCGATTATCTGTTCAACAACTGGGCAGAAAGGAAGAGCGAGTGGCCGGACCGGCCGGAGTACACAGACATCACTCCGGTCCTGCAGGCCTGGAACGCCCGCAACATCATACAGATAGGGTGGCACTGGTGTGTGCCCCAGACGCCTGAGGAATCGTTCGACAGCTCCGGCGGCAAACGATATATAGACAGTTATTCATACAGCACCAGGGCATTCGGCGTCAGGAACGCCCTTCAGGAGGGAACCTGGCAGAATGCCGAGATGAAAAAACAGCTGCAGCAGGTGGCCGGATTCCTCGGCCTTCTGCAGGATGCCGGCATCCCCGTCCTCTGGCGGCCCCTGCATGAAGCTGCGGGCGACTACAGCTGGGGCGCCTGGTTCTGGTGGGGCTATGACGGCGCAGACGCCTGCCGGCAGCTCTGGCAGTATATGTACAAGGAGTTTACGCAGACCTACGGCCTCCACAACCTCATCTGGGTATGGACGGCGCAGACTTCCGACGCCGGCAAGCTGGCCTCCGTCGATAAGCTCAAGGCCTGGTATCCGGGCGACGAATACGTAGATATAGTCGGTGCAGACCTTTACGTAAACAAGAACACCACCCAGTCCGCCGCTTTCCGGCTGGTAAACGACTCGGTCGCAGGCCGGAAGATAGTGGTGCTGAGCGAATTCGGCAATCTCCTTGACATTGACGGATTCTTCAGTGAAGATGCCCCCTGGGGCTATTTCATGAACTGGTGCAACTTCGAGAACGGCTCTCCCGTGCTGTATTGCAAGAACGGCGACGGAAGCTATTCCTGGAACAATACGGCGGAAGACTGGAAATCCGCTCTCCTGAATGCGCATACGATTAACCGGAAGGACGTGCCTTCCCTCAAGTAACAATACATGAAAAGATTCTTAGGCATATCCGCAGTGCTGGCCATGATGGCCGTTTCCTGTATCAATCCCGACGATCCGGAGCAGCCGGAAGAGGCCGCCGCCCCCGTGCTGGTTTCCGTTTCCCCGGAAGACGGCGTAAGCGAGCTTACGGTGGACGCACTCCAGGTGGTGTTCACATTCGACCAGAACATAAAATGCCTTACCGAAGGCCAGAAGGGCGTTACGGTTTCCGGCGGCGCCGCCATAGACAAGGTGAACGCCTACGGCGCCGACCTTACCGTGTCCGTATCGGGTCTTGCCCGCGGCAACAGCTATACGCTCACCCTGCCGGAAGGCACGGTACTGGGCTACAAGACCAACCAGAAGGGATCCGCCGCCATCAGCTATCATTTTTCCACCAAGGAACCGGACGCACCCCTCGTCCCCATGGATCCCGGAGTGGATACCGAAGGTTGGGAAAACGCCGCCTCGTGCGCCGTCAACATGCGCGTCGGCTGGAACCTCGGCAATACCCTGGAGGCAAACAGCGGCAGCGTGGACAATATGTGGATAGAAGCATACACCGGCAGGACCACCAAGGATTACGAGACGGCCTGGGGCCAGCCCGAGGCCACCCGCGAGCTCATCCACATGTTCAAGCAGGCCGGATTCGGAGCCATCCGCGTGCCTGTCACCTGGTACCCCCACATGGGAACCGTCACCGTGACCGGCACCCACTGGGACATGTCCACATGGACCGGGTATGACGTCGATCCCGTATGGATGGCAAGGGTGAAGCAGGTGGTAAACTACGTCATTGACGAGGGCCTTTACTGCATACTCAACGTACACCATGATACCGGAGACGCCTCCACCGCCTGGCTCAGGGCTGACAAGGGCGTTTACAACGAGGTAAGCGAAAGGTACACTGAGCTTTGGAAACAGATCGCCACGGAGTTCGAGCCTTACGGCCAGAAGCTGGTGTTCGAGGCGTTCAACGAAATGCTTGATACCAAAGGCAGCTGGAACACTTCTTCGGCCAACGCCTACGAGGCCATCAACATGTACAACGCAAACTTCGTGGCGACGGTGCGCGCCACCGGCGGCAACAACGTGCGCAGGAACCTGATCCTGGGTACCTACAGCGCCAGTCCGCTGCCGGACGGCCTCAGCGCCTTCCGCCTGCCCGAAGACAGCGTTCCCGACCATCTCCTGGCCGAGGTCCACAGCTATTCGCCGTACCGCTTCGCCTTCGACAACGACAATCCGCAGACCGTCTTCGACGCTTCCTGCGAGAAGGAGGTCCAGGGCCTGGTGGAGAACATGAACACCTATCTGGTGGGCAGGGGCATCCCCTGCGTGCTGGGCGAATACGGCTGTACCGCCAGCAGGACTGAGGAGGAAATGGCCAAGCAGGCTGCCTGCTACGTGTCTGCGGCTGCCAAATACAATATTCCCTGTTTCTATTGGATGGTCCTGAGCGAAGGTGCAGACCGTTCCGTTCCCAAGTGGTCGACCCCCTTGCTCAAGGATGCCATCCTGAATGCACTCAAGTAATATGGACTATGACGAGCGCCTGGCATGGCTGAGAGAGCAGCATCGCCGGCTTACAGAGAAACCTAACCGCCCGATAGAAGGGAACGGCATTTACGAACGCTGGGAGAATCCGGTGCTCACCGCCGCCCATGCGCCGCTGGAGTGGCGCTACGACCTCGACCGCAGCCGCAATCCCTATCTGATGGAACGCATCGGGGTGCATGCCGTGCTCAACGCCGGCGCCATCAAATGGAACGGCCGCTACCTTGTGGTGGCGCGCGTGGAAGGGAACGACCGCAAGTCTTTCTTCGCCGTGGCCGAAAGCCCCAACGGCGTGGACAACTTCCGATTCTGGCCTCGCCCGGTCACTCTGCCGGAGTGGGGGGAGCCTGCCACCAACGTTTACGACATGCGACTCACCGCCCATGAGGACGGGTGGATCTACGGCATCTTCTGCGTTGAGCGAAAGGACCACGGCAACGAATCCGACCTTTCAGCGGCGACTGCCGCCGCAGGCATAGCCCGCACCATGGATTTTGTGAACTGGGAGCGCCTGCCGGACCTCAAAACCCGCAGCCAGCAGCGCAACGTGGTGCTTCATCCCGAGTTCGTGGATGGCAAATATGCCCTTTACACGCGTCCCCAGGACGGTTTTATCGACACCGGCTCAGGCGGTGGCATAGGCTGGGCCCTCATCGACGACATAACGGATGCGGAAGTCCGCGAAGAGCGTATAATCAACTGCCGCCGCTATCATACCATAAAGGAAGTGAAGAACGGGGAAGGCCCCCATCCCATCAAGACACCCAAAGGCTGGCTGCATCTCGCCCATGGAGTGAGGGGCTGCGCCAGCGGACTCCGTTACGTCCTCTATATGTATCTGACGGCCCTTGACGACCCTTCCCGCGTCATCGCCGAGCCGGGAGGCTTCTTCATGGCGCCCGAAGGATGGGAGTATGTGGGCGATGTGGGCAACGTGCTGTTCTCCAACGGCTGGATAGCTGACGACGACGGCAGGGTATTCATCTATTACGCATCGTCCGACACCCGCCTGCATGTGGCTACCTCGACGGTTGACAGGCTGCTCGACTATTGCCTGAACACGCCTGCGGACGGCCTGCGCACGGGGCTCTCCGTGGAAACGCTCAACCGGCTCATCGACGGCAACAAATAAAAAAAGGGAAAGCTCCCTGTATCGCACCGCTACAACTTCATACCCTTGCTGCGTTCCCGCCCTGGGGGAGTTTTGAAGGAGCTGGTCGTACAGGACTTTCCCGTCGGCAAATATAAGAAAAAATCAGATACTGTCGAAGATCAGGGGCAGAATATCGTCAACTCTTTCGAATTTCCAGATTTTTTTGGCCCCTACCATGATGACGCTCATGGGCTTGCCGGCCTTGGCCTGATACTGGGCCATCACCTGGCGGCATGCGCCGCAGGGGGTTGCGGGCTCGTCGGTGAGCCTGCCGTACAGGCCTCCTGCGAGGGCTATGCTGCGCATTTCCTTGTCCGGGTACTTGGCGCCGGCGGCGAACATGGCGGTGCGTTCGGCACAGAGGCCGGAAGGGAAGGCCGCGTTCTCCTGGTTGGCGCCGCGCACTATCTGGCCGTTGGACATGCGCACCGCCGCTCCCACGTTGAAGTGGGAGTACGGCGCGTATGAACCCTGCATGCCTTCAATGGCGGCATGGGCGAGTTCGCGGTCTTCGGCGTTGAGCTCTTCTATGCTTGCGAACTGCTGGTAGCTTATCTTTATTTCCTGTTCTGTCATTGGCTGTCAGTTTCTGTATCCTGCTGGCTTCTAGGCGAATTGCTCCTTGAGACGCGCGATCTTGTCGTCTGCGTCGGCGCCCTTTGCCCCGAAGTAGAACTTGATCTTGGGCTCAGTTCCGGAAGGACGTACGGAGACCACGTCGCCCGCCTCGTCGAAGAACTGGAGTACGTTGGAAGAAGGCTGGCCGGTAAGCTCGGGTTTGAGGTAATCGACCACCCTGGTGACGGGGGAGCCCAGGAGCTCTGCCGGAGGATTGGCGCGCAGGCCTTCCATGATGGCGGCAATCTCGCGGGTGCCCTCGATGCCCTTGCGTACCAGGCTCACGAGACCCTCCTTGCGGTAGCCGTATTCGGCATAGATCTTCTGGAGCAGCTGGTACATCGAAAGGCCCTTGGAAGCGGCCCAGGCTGCGCATTCGGCCACCATCATGCAGGTGACGGGAGCGTCTTTGTCGCGCACGAACTGGCCGATGTTGAAGCCGTAGCTCTCTTCTCCGCCGCAGAGGAACTCCTCGCCGAGGGCCTCGCGTTCCTTGATGACTGCGGCGATGTATTTGAAGCCCGTAAGTACGTTATATACAGGTACGTCGAAGCTCTTGCAAATCTCTGTGATGAGCTCGGTGGTGACGATGGTCTTGACCACATACTTGCCCTTGCCCAGGGTTCCGAGCTCCTTGCGGCGGCTCAGAATGTACCAGGTGAGGATGGAGGCTGTCTGGTTGCCGTTGAGAAGCACCAGTTTGCCCTCGTCGTTGCGTACTGCTATACCCACGCGGTCTGCGTCGGGGTCGGTGCCGATCACCAGGTCCGCGCCTGTCTGCTCGGCCTTCTCGAGCGCGAGCTTGAGGGCTGCGGGCTCCTCGGGATTGGGGGATACGCAGGTGGGGAAATCGCCGTCTGAAATGTCCTGCTCGGGAACGTGGATGACGTTCTTGAAGCCCGCGCGCCTGAGGATTTCGGGCACGAGACGTACGCCGCAGCCGTGGAGCGGGGTATAGACTATCTTGATGTCTCCGTTGGTGGCGGCCGCCTCGGGGCTGAGGCGCAGCGACAGCAGGTCCGTCAGGTACTGCTCGTCCACGTCGGCACCCATGGATTCGATCTCGCCGCAGCGCAGGCCTGCCTCGAACTTGACCATCGAAGGGTCAGTGATCTTGGCTACCTCGGCGACGATTTCCTTATCGACGGGAGAGGTGACCTGACCGCCGTCGGACCAGGAAACCTTGTAGCCGTTGTACTCCTTGGGATTGTGCGATGCGGTTATCATGATGCCGGCCACTGCCTTCTTGAGGCGCACGGCGTAGCTCATTTCGGGTGTGGGCCGGATGTTGTCGAAGATGAAGACGTGAATGCCGTTGGCGGAAAGCACCTGGGCCGCAATCTTGGCGAATTCCTTGCTGTTGTTGCGTGAATCATAGGAAATTACGACGCGCAGGTCGCTGCCCTCGCAGTGCTGGAGGATGTAGTTGGCGAGACCCTGGGTGGCCATGCCCACCGTATATTTGTTCATGCGGTTGGTGCCGACTCCCATGATGCCGCGAAGGCCTCCGGTGCCGAATTCGAGGTTCTTGTAAAAAGCATCCTCAAAACCCGCCGGGTCTTCCGCGCGAAGCTTGAGGATCTGCATTTTGGTTGACTGGTCGAAATCTCCGTCGAGCCAGCTCTGGGCTTTCAGTTCGTGTGTTTTCATATGGTCGTGATTTCTTTACAAGTTTCATCTTTGGTTTCGAAGACCCTTCCCGGATACCTGTCTATGATATGGCGGTTGTGGGTGACCATGACGATGGCGGTGCCCCTCTCCCTGTTTATGGATGTGAGAAGGTCCAGGATGCCCACGGCGGTTTCTGAATCCAGGTTGCCGGTGGGTTCGTCCGCGATGATGACTTCCGGCTCGTTGAGGATGGCGCGGGCGATGGCTATGCGCTGCTGCTCGCCGCCGGACAGCTGGTGGGGCATCTTGTGGGCCTTTGTCTGCATGCCCACTGCCTCGAGAACCTCGAGTATGCGTTTGTCTATTGCGTTGCGGTCTTTCCAGCCTGTGGATTTGAGGACGAATTCCAGATTTGCCTCCACGCTGCGGTCCATCAGCAGCTGGAAATCCTGGAAAACGACTCCGAGGCGGCGGCGGAGCATGGGGATGTCCCTTTGCCTGAGGTTGCGGAGATCGAAACCGCAGACCTGCCCCTCGCCGGTGCGCAGGGGGTTTTCCGCTATGATAGTGCGGATTATGGAGGTCTTGCCGGTTCCGACTTTTCCCACGATGTAGAGCAGGTCTCCTTCCCGGACCTCCATATTGAGGCCGTAAACGACCGTATTCTCACCGCCGGTTATGTCGGCATCTTTGAAAAAGATGACATTTTTCATAAAAAACCGTCCTTGTGCTCTGCAAATATAACTTATTTTGAGTAAATTTGTAAGTTAAAACAGTAATTTTTATGCGAGTGAGACTTTTAATGGCTGCCGTATTGCTGTCGCTTACGGTTTATGCGGCGCCTGACGAGCGCACGGAGATTTACCGCCAGGCGGTCAATCTGTACAATCACGGCATGTATGAGCGTGCCGCCACGCTGCTCGACAAAATCCCCGGAGACCCGATGTCGGACGGTTACGCCCTGCTTTGTGCCATAAAGATGCAGAGCCCCGGCTTCGAAAAGCGCCTTGCCCAATACGAGAAGGACTGGCGCAAGTCCAGCATTTCCAACCTCATAGACTACGAATACGCCCTCGTGCTGTTCGACCGCGGCCGCTATCCGGAAGCGGCGGACCGCTTTGCCAACGTGGAGCGCAAATACCTGGACGAATCCACATGGCAGGAGCTTGCGTTCAAGAAGGGTTACGCCTTCTTCAACCGCGGCCTCTATTCGGAGGCGAGGCCCCAGTTCTATGAGGTCGAAGCCCTTCCCATGTCGGACTACAAGGCCCCTGCGCGCTATGCCCTCGGCTACATGTCCTACTGCGAAAAGGATTTCCCCGTCGCCCAGAAATGGTTCGAGCTGGCCGGAACGGACCCTCGCTTTGAAGAACTGTCCAGGTTCTACCTCGTGGACTGCCACTTCATGCAGAAGGACTATGACTATACCATAGAGAACGGCACCGCCATCTATGCCAACGAGCCCGGAGTACGCCAGGCGCACCTTGCCAGGATAATCTCCGAGTCCTACCTCGTCAAGGGGGACAGCCAGAAGGCCAAGGAATACTATTCCGCCACATCCAAGGAGAACATGGGCCGTTCGGACCACTTCTACGCCGGTTCCGTGCTTTACGCGGTGGATGACTTCAAGGGCGCCATCTCCCACTTCAACCAGATGACGGACCGCACGGACTCCATCGGCCAGATCGCCAACTACCAACTGGCCAACGCCTACCTTCACACCGGCAACAACGTCGGGGCCATGCGCGCCTTCAAGGACGCCTCCGAGGCTGCCTGGAACGGCGTTATGCAGGAGGATGCTCTCTTCAATTACGCCAAGCTGGCCTTCGACCTCAACAAAGACACCGCCCCGTTCACACGTTACATAGAAACGTACAACACTTCCCGCAGGGGCGACGAGATCTACAACTACATGGCCCTCGCCTCGCTGTACGACCGCGACTATGCAGGAGCCGTCGAGGCCTACGACAAGATAGACGAACTCGACGCCGGCCAGCAGAGCAACTACATCAAGGCATACTACCTGCGCGGCGAGCAGCTCATCTCCAGCGGTTCCTATACGGACGCCATCCCTTGCCTGCGTGCGGCGGCATACTATCTGCCCAAGCAGGATCCCCTCGGCCAGATGGCCCGCTACTGGCAGGCGGAGGCGTGCTACCGCAGCGAGAACTACACCGAGGCCGCAAGGCTTTTCGCAGACCTCTACAACATTTCCGCCCTGGAGGGCATGACTGAAGGCGAGCTGCTGGCATACAACACCGCGTACTCGCACATGAAGGCCCAGGAGTACAAGCAGGCCATCCGCTGGTTCGACATTTATCTCTCCGAGGGAGACGCCACATGCCGCAAAGACGCCATAGTGCGCCGTGGCGACTGCTACTTCGCAGCCCATGACTACGCCGGCGCAATCCCCGCTTACCGCGCCGCCATCAAGGAGATTCCTGTGAAGGAAGACATCTATCCCTACAGCCAGCTGGCCCTTTCCTACGGCCTGTCCGGAGACAAGAACGCCAAGGCCGACGTGCTCGCATACGTCCTCCATGCGGATCCCACAACTCCCATGTACGCGGAAGGCCTGTATGAGCTCGGCCGCGCCAACATGGACATTTCGGACAACACCAAGGCCCTCGAGGCCTTCACCATACTGCGGGACAACGCGGCGGACCGCGAGACCCGCGCCAAGGCCCTCATCGGCATAGGCATGGTGAGCCGCAACACCCACGACTACAGCACGGCCCTCGCTTCCTACAAGGAGGTGGTGGAACTTCTGCCCGGCACGGAGACCGCGGAAGACGCCCTCTTCGCCATCGAAAGCATTTACCAGACCATAGGCGAGCCTGAGAAGTACCTGGAGTACATCGAATCCAACAACCTCGCCGCAGACAAGTCGGATTCGGACAAGGAGCAGCTGTACTTCAACGCCGCCGAGCAGGTCTATCTGTCCGGCAACTACGTGCAGGCCGCATCTTCGCTCCAGAAGTATCTTGATACCTATCCTTACGGGGCGCACCGCACCAACGCCCTCTTCTACCTGGCGGAGACCTACAACGCCCTCGGCAGCAAGGAGAAGGCATGCGACCTCTACGAAAAGGTAATCTCCGCATCGGACGCCGGCTCGTTCGCCGAGTCCTCGATGCTTCAGCTCGCTGATCTGTCGTACGGCCTCGAGCGTTACCTCAAGGCATACTCGGCATACAAAGACCTCCGCGACCACGCCGTCATGGAGCCCAACCGCCGCGCCGCCGTGTTCGGCATGATGCGTTCCGCGTTCCGCGCCCGCAGCTGGGAAGACGCCGCCGCCGCAAGCGACGCCGTCGCCGCCCTGTCCGGCCTCTCGGTGGACGAAAAACGCGAGTGCAACTACGTGAAGGCCAAGTCCTACATGGCTACGAGCCGCCGCGACGAGGCACTCGAGATCTTCAAGACCCTCTCTTCCCAGCCCGCCACGGACGAAGGCGCCGAGGCCCGCTACATCCTCATCCAGGATGCCTTCGACCGCGCAGACTACTCGGCGGTGCAGCAGGGTGTCTTCGACTTCTCAGACAAGTCCGGCGGCCAGAACTACTGGCTCGCAAGGGCGTACATCACTCTTGCCGACACCTTCCTCCAGCTGGGCAAGACCGAGCAGGCCAAGGCCACGCTCGAGAGCATCAGGGACGGTTACACCCCTGAAAGGCCCGACGACGACATCCAGGACCTCGTCAGCGCAAGACTCTATAAACTTTAGCACATCGTCCGAATATGAAAAGAATAATCATATCGATTGCCGCTGCGCTGGCCTGCGTGGGCCTTTCGGCGCAGAACCTCAATCCGGAGGTACAGGTTACCAACGAGTACCAGACCCGTCTGGACGACGTGTCCAAGCAGGGGCCCGAGATGGTAATCCCCGATTCGCTCCTGCGTTTCGACTACCACTTCGACTATTCGGTATTCGACTCCCCGTACAAAGGTTCGTACGAGTTCTCCCCGTACTCCGTAACGATCGTTCCCGACCCCAAGCCTTACGACGGCCGCAAGCTCTATCTGAGCGGCGGCGCCGGATATACCCTTCGTCCCGAACTCGATGCCGTATGGTCGGCGATAGACCGCAAGCGCTTCGCCCTCAATGTGTTCGGCTCCGCCAAGGGCTTCCTCGGGCAGTACCGCGACGTGCTCCCCGGGAGCTTCTACCTTGGTAAGAATAACATGTACGACGGCTGGGACTTCCGTACCGCGGCGGGCCTCGATACCCGCTTCAACCTCGGCAAGGTGGGTTTCCACGCCGAGCTCGGCTATGACGGCATTTACACCGGCCACGAGGTTTATCACCGCGCCAACTGCCACGCACCGTACGTGCAGCTGCGCTTCGGATACGATACCGAGGCGATGTTCGCCTTCGCCGGAGGTGCGGAATACCGCTATGTTTACGACTGGATCAACGGCCTCGAACCCGTTCATGACCACGAAGTCAAGGCTGACGTAACCGTTTCCGCACGTCCCAGGGACGACTACCGCATCAATACGGACATCACCTTCGTCGCCAACGCATTCTATACGGCAGGCAACATCCGTCCCCACGCCATCTTCCAGCTCGGCGTGTTCGACATAGACGCCGGCCTCCGTCTCGGCTGGGTGGCGGACCAGTTCACCGCTCACCCCGACATCACCGCCAAGGTGCACCTCCTCAACGACTACCTGCAAATTTATGCGGGTGCCGTCGGCCAGGACCATTACACCATGTACTGGCAGTACAAGAACAACGCACATCACTACTACGTCAGCTATTCCGCCCCCCGTGCGGTCAAGGAGCTCGCAGACCTCTACCTCGGCGTTGACGGCCATGCGGACTTCGGCCTCCAGTACGATGTCAAGGCCGGCTACCGCTTCCTCCAGGACGCCCCGTTCTGGTCTATCGACGACAGGGGACTCGAGAGCCTGTCGTTCCAGGAATGCGGCATGTTCCACGCAGACCTCGCCCTCAGCTGGGCCTCCGAGCGCTTCAACCTGGACGGCAACGTGCACCTCGTGAAGATTCCGGAGGAGCTCCCGGCAGACGTGTTCGAGCCCGCGCTCGTCCACGGTACCCTCAAGGGCGGATACAACTGGAAGAAGCGCATTTACGCGGGCCTTTCCGTAGATATGGCCACGGACCGCAAGTCCAACCCCGGAGTTGCCGGATCCCCCCAGATTCCCGGTTACGTGAACGTAGGCGTCTGGGGCGAGTACCGCTACAGCAAGCGCCTGAGCTTCTGGCTCAAGGGAGACAACCTCCTCAACCACGACGTGCGCATCACCCCGCTTTACAGCGAGGCGGGCCCTTCGGTAATAGTCGGCGCCACTTTCAGCCTTTAACGATAATTAATTGAAACAGTATATATGATTGATCAGGAAGAATTGAAGCAGGCAGAAGAACAGTATTCGGCCAACAGTATCCAGGTCCTCGAAGGCCTGGAGGCTGTACGCAAGCGTCCCTCCATGTACATCGGAGACGTCTCCGAGAGGGGACTCCACCATCTCGTTTACGAGGTCGTGGACAACAGTATAGACGAGGCCATGGCAGGTTTCTGCGACACGATAGACGTACGCATACTTGAAGGCAACTCCATAAAGGTGCGCGACAATGGCCGCGGTATCCCTACCGGCATGCACGAGAAGGAGCACCGCTCCGCACTCGAGGTCGTACTCACCGTCCTCCATGCAGGCGGCAAGTTCAGCAAAGACAGCTACAAGGTTTCCGGCGGTCTGCACGGCGTGGGCGTTTCCTGCGTCAACGCATTGGCCGACAGCCTCACGGCGGAAATCCACCGCGAGGGCAAGGTGTTCGTCCAGCACTACTCCAAGGGCAAGCCCCTCGGCCCCGTCGAGGTCACCGGAGAGTCGTCCGACAGCGGAACCACCATCACTTTCCACCCCGATCCCGAGATCTTCACCCAGACCACCGTTTACCGTTACGAGACCCTGGCCGCCCGTCTGCGCGAGCTGGCTTTCCTCAACAAGGGCATCCATATCACCCTTACCGACGAGCGCGAGCAGGTGGATGAGTTCGTACAGGACGAGGCGGGGGAGAGCAAGGCGACGGGCCGCAAGGTGTTCCGCTCGGAGGTGTTCTACTCCGAGAAGGGTCTCAGCGAGTTCATCGAGTACCTCGACGCCGGCGCCCAGACCATCATCCCTCAGCCTGTCTGCATCACATCGGACAAGATAATCCCCATCGACATAGCCCTGCAGTACAACAACGGCTATTCGGAGAAGATTTTCTCCTACGTCAACAACATCCATACTATCGAGGGCGGTACGCATCTCCAGGGCTTCAAGATGGGCCTCAGCCGTTCCCTCAAGCAGTATGCGGAGAAGAACAAGCTGCTGGATAAGTTCAAGGGCGACCTCGCACCGGAAGACTTCCGCGAGGGCCTTACGGCAGTGATCTCCGTGAAGATTGCGGAGCCCCAGTTCGAGGGCCAGACCAAGACCAAGCTCGGCAACCCCGAGGCTACATCCGCCGTCTCCCAGGCCACCGCGGCGGCGGTTGACATGTACCTGGAGGAGAATCCCAAGTTCGCAAAGACCATCATAGACAAGATAGTCCTCGCCGCGACGGCCCGTGCAGCCGCACGCAAGGCCCGCGAAATGGTCCAGCGCAAGAGCCCCCTCGGCGGCGGCGGAATGCCCGGCAAGCTTGCCGACTGCTCAGACAAAGACCCCGAGAAATGCGAACTCTTCCTCGTTGAGGGTGATTCCGCAGGCGGCACCGCAAAGCAGGGCCGCGACCGCCGCACCCAGGCCATCCTGCCCCTCCGAGGCAAGATCCTGAATGTGGAGAAGGCCACCGGAGACCGCGCCTTCGACTCCGAGGAAATCCGCAACATCTACACGGCGCTCGGCGTTACCGTGGCCATGGAAGACGAGACCGGAGAGAAGCACATGGACCTCAGCAAGCTACGCTACCACAAGGTCGTCATCATGACCGATGCCGATGTCGACGGTTCGCACATCGCCTGCCTCATCCTCACATTCTTCTTCCGTTACATGTACGACCTCATCAAGAACGGGTACGTGTATCTCGCCACTCCTCCGCTTTACCTGGTGAAGAAGGGCAAGGAAGAGATTTACTGCTGGACCGAGGAACAGCGCGAGGAGGCGGCCCTCAAGCTCGGCAAGGGCTCCGACAAGGGCTACACCGTGCAGCGTTACAAAGGTCTAGGCGAGATGAGCGAGGAGCAGCTGTGGGACACCACCATGAACCCCGCCAACAGGCGCCTGAGGCAGATTACCATAGAGAACGCCGCACAGGCGGAGCGCACCTTCAGCATGCTCATGGGAGACGACGTCCCGCCCCGCAGGCAGTTCATCGAAGAGAACGCCCACTACGCAAATATTGACGCCTGATGTCATCCTGAACGAAGTGAAGGATCTGGATTCTTCGCTGCGCTCAGAATGACAGGAGGGCATGACGACAATCTTTCGTATGTTAGATATTTTTGACCGTATCGAACGCGACAGCGGCGGCCCCATCGGCCAGTACTTCGAGCAGGGCTTCGGCTATTATATGTATCCCCGCCTTGAGGGCGAGCTGGGCCCCCACATGATATTCAACGGCACCCCGGTGCTCAACTGGAGCCTCAACAACTACCTTGGCCTCGCAAACCACCCTGCCGTACGCAAGGCGGATGCCGAGGCGGCGGCACAGTGGGGCCTGGCCTATCCCATGGGCGCCCGCATGATGAGCGGCCACACCCGGTACCACGAGCAGCTGGAGCAGATTTTCGCCCGGTTCGAGAAGAAAGAGGACGCATTCCTGTATAACTTCGGTTATCAGGGTATTGTCTCTACGATCGACGCCCTTACCGCACGTCACGACGTAATAGTTTACGACGCCGAGTGCCACGCATGCCTGCTGGACGGTATCCGCCTGCACATAGGCGAGAAATTCAAATACCGCCACAACAACATAGCCGACTGCGAGAAAGTCCTCGCCCGTGCCTGCAAAGTTGCGGAAGAGAACGGCGGGGGAGTGCTCCTCATCACAGAAGGAGTGTTCGGCATGACCGGCGCGCTGGGCATACTGGACCAGATCGCCGCCCTCAAGAAGAAATACAGCTTCCGCATCCTCATAGACGACGCCCACGGCTTCGGCCTCCTGGGCGAGCATGGGCGCGGCACCTCCGAGCAGCTGGGCTGCATGGACGACATAGACCTGTACATAGGCGCGTTCGCAAAGTCGATGGCCAGCATAGGCGGCTTCGTCGCCGGTCCGCACAAGATCATCAACTACCTGCGTGCCAACATGCGTTCCCAGATGTACGCAAAGTCGCTCCCCATGCCTCTGGTGATAGGCAATATAAAGCGCATGGAGATAATCGATTCCCCCGAGGGCGACGAGCTCCGTGCTAAGTGCTGGGCCATCACCCACGCCATCCAGGACGGCTTCCGCGAGCAGGGATTCGACATAGGCGAGGCCCAGGCCTGCGTGACTCCGGTGCATATATTCGGAGGCGTCGCCCAGGCTACCAAGATGGCCAAGGACCTGCGTGAGAACTACAGGATTTTCTGCTCGATGGTCATCTATCCGGTGATCCCCAAGGGCATGATAATCTTCCGCATAGTCTCCACCGCCGCCCATACCATGGAGGATGTGCGTTACACCCTCAACGCATTCCGGGAAATCAAGGAAAAGCTCGATGCCGGCCTCTACGACGGCGACGACATCGCCGAAATGACGATAAACTGACGTAACGCCCCCTGTCATTCTGAACGCCTCATGCAATCTGTACGCCTCATGTCATTCTGAACGTTTTTATTGTCATTCTGAACGCTTTTTATTGTCATTCTGAACGCTTTTTATTGTCATTCTGAACGAAGTGAAGAATCTAACCCGTTATTTCCAGGACAAAGTGGTCGTCGTGACCGGCGCGAGCTCAGGCATAGGGCTGGCGACGGCCCGCCTTCTGGGTTCCCTCGGCGCAAACGTGGCTATGGTCGCGCGTTCGTACGACAAGCTGTGCGCCCTGGCCTCGTCGGTGGCGACGGCGGACCGCGTGCTTTGCGTCAGGTGCGACGTCACTTCCGAGTCGGAATGCAAGTCCATGGTGGCGTCGGTGCTTCAGCGCTGGGGACGCATAGACATACTGGTGAACAATGCCGGCCTGTCCATGCGCGCCATGTTCAAAGACCTCGACCTTTCCGTGCTTCACCGCCTTATGGACGTAAACTTCTGGGGCACAGTGAATTGCACCAAATTTGCCCTGCCGTCGCTGCTGGCGTCCAGGGGGCAGGTAGTGGGAGTGATAAGCGTAGCGGGCTATTCGGCCCTTCCCGCCCGCACCGGCTACAGCGCCTCCAAGTATGCGGTCCGCGGATTCCTCGACACCCTCAGGATAGAGCATCTCAAGGACGGGCTCGGAGTTCTCGTGTTCGCCCCTGGATACACTTCGTCCAACGTGCGCAACGCCGCGCTTACGGCTGACGGCACGCCCCAGGGTGCGACACCTCTGGACGAAGACAAGCTCATGAGTGCGGAGGACTGCGCAAAGTGCCTTGCAAAGGCGCTTGCCGCCCGCCGTTCAGCAGTAACCCTTACGCCCCTCGGCAGGGCCACGGTCTGGGCCCACCGTTTATTCCCGCGTCTTACAGACCGCCTGACTTACAGATACATAGCCCGTGAAACAGACAGTCCCTTTAAATAAGCTCATCCCGCTCCTTGTGATTGCGGTGCTGCTGGCCGTCCTCGCTCCGAGGGCGCCCAAGCT
This sequence comes from Bacteroidales bacterium, assembly GCA_017551425.1. The sequence continues at coordinate 39,779 of JAFZLQ010000070.1, forward strand.
CGGCTACGATTACAAGAGAGGCGGTACATGGAACTACGAAACCCTGTTCGCCCCCTTCGATTTCCCCATCCTCAAGACGACGGAGCAGATGATGGAAGAGATGGACAGGGCCTCCAGCGTGCATGTCCCGTATTACGTTTATTCAGAGTCGGTGGTCCATGAGAAGATCCGCGAGGCGGGCCAGCTCGACCTGGGCAGTTACAAGTCCCTCGTCCTGTCGTCCATACGCGGCATCATGGAGAAAGGCGTACTTTCCGACGACGCCCTTACCGACGGCTCTTCCGTAATCTACGTCCAGCGCGACAAACGCGCCGCCAAGGTGCCTGCGAGCGAGGTTTACCGCCTTTCCGACGCCCGCGCCGAGCTCCTTCGTGACCTGCGTGACCGTACGGAATTCGAGGGCATAGACTCGCTCCTGCTCGCAAATTCGGTGTACGGCTGCATAGTCCCGGACCTCATTTTCGATTCCCAGGCCACCCAGGCAGTGAACGCGGCCGCTTCGGAACGCATTTCTCCCACCATGGGAACCGTTTCCGCCGGTCAGCTCATAGTCTCCGAGGGAGAGATCATCACCGCGGAGATAGCCCAGATTCTCGATTCATACAAGAAAGAGTATGAGGCCAACGTTGGACATTCCGGTCCCGGATACCTGAGCCTCCTGGGCAATGCCATACTCGCCCTGCTGCTGGCGGCCATGCTCGGGCTTGTCATCTACTTCGTCAACCCCCGCATTTTCAGCGACACCAGGTATTACTACCTCCTGTTCATCTTCAGCCTTGCCGCGGTGACCATACTCGTCATCTCCCGCATCAACTCATACTGGCTGTATATCACTCCCCTTACGCTGGCGGCCCTTTTCCTGCAGGCATTCCTGCGCCCCAGGCTCATCGTGCCGGTATATACCATTTCCCTCCTTCCGCTGCTCGTTTATGCAGACCACGGCGCCGTCCTGTTCCTGGTTTTCATCGCCGGCGGCATGGTGTCCATTTTCGGTTTCAGCTACCTGAGCCGCAGCTGGCAGCAGTTCGTGCTTGCCTTCCTCAGCTTTGTGGTCATGGCGCTTACGTACCTGGCGCTGAGGTTCGTGGGGATGGTTAACGGCGTGCTGTTCCAGGATCTGCTACGCTTCTTCGTGGCTGCCTTCCTGGCTGTCGCAGGCTATCCGCTCATCTATCTGTTCGAGAGGGTGTTCAACCTTGTATCCAATTCCCGTCTGCTCGAGCTGGCCGATACTTCTTCGCACCTGCTTCGCGAGCTTGAGAGCAAGGCTCCCGGCACTTTCCAGCATTCCCTCCAGGTCATGAACATGGCCGATGCCGCAGCCCGCGCAATCGACGCGAATCCCATGCTGCTGCGTGTCGGAGCCCTGTATCACGACATAGGCAAGATAGCCAATCCCCAGTGCTTCGTAGAGAACGAATCGCTGCTCAACAAGACTGAAGACCAGAAGTACCATACCGGCCTAACTCCCATGCAGAGTGCGGAAGACATCATCAAGCATGTCGCCGACGGCGTTGAGATTGCCCACAGGCACCGTCTGCCGGCCGTTGTGGTGGACTTCATACGCACGCACCACGGAACTTCGGTGACCGGATATTTCTGGAGCAAGTATTCCTCCATGAGGGACAGCGATCCCGCCAACCGCAAGTTCTTCACCTATCCCGGTCCGGAACCCGTGACCAAAGAGCAGATCATTCTCATGCTCTGCGACAGCGTGGAAGCTGCTTCACGCACGCTTCCCGCATATACTCCCGAGGCCATTTCCGCCTTCGTGGAGAAGATAGTGAGCGGCAAGGCCGATGAAGGCCAGTTCGCCCGGGCGGAGATCTCCATCAAGGAGCTTGGTGAGGTCAAGGAGGCCATCAAGGCCTACCTGGCCCAGACCCATCACGGCCGTGTGGAGTATCCCGCAACCCGCAAGAAATTTTTAAACTTCAAGTAATATTATGAATCTCAGTAAAAGACAAATTGACGATCTGAATCTCGAGCTCACTCTCGAGATCGCTCCCGAGGATTATGAGGAAGCCGTGCGCAAGCGCCTCGCAGAGCGCCGCAGGACTGCGGAATTCAAGGGCTTCCGCAAAGGAATGGTGCCCCCGTCCCTCATCAAGAGGGTTTACGGCGAGCAGGCACTTGCAGAGGCTGTGAACGAAGTGATTTCCACCTCCCTCGACAACTATATCACAGAGAACAAGCTTCACCTCCTGGGTGAGCCCCTCGGCAGCGAAAGCCAGCCCGAAATCGAGTGGGCGGAGGGCAATACCTTTACATTTATCTTCGACGCCGCCCTCGCTCCCGAGGTGAATGTGGCAGTGGAGGCTTCCGATGTCATCAACAAGTACAGCATCTCAGCCACCGCCAAGGAGAAGGCAGAGATGGCGGAAAACCTCAAGAAGTTCTACGCCGAGCTCAAGGAAGGCGAGCCCAAGACCGACGAGGAGATCGAGAAGGAGGTGAACGACCGCGTGAAGGAACACCATCGCCAGGAGTCAGACTGGCGTCTGAGCAAGGATATCCGCGACTTCTACGTGGCCAAGGCGGGCCTCAAGCTTCCCGAAGAGTTCCTGAAGAGGTGGCTGCTCAGCGCAAATGACGGAAAGGTTTCAAAGGAGGATGTGGAGAAGGAGTTCCCCGCATTCGCCGAGGACTTCAAGTGGCAGATGGTACGCGGCAAGTTCATGAAGGATTTCGGCTTCGAGATCACCCATGAAGACCTTGTCGAGGCCGCAAAGGCTTATGTGTCATATCAGTACGCGATGTACGGGCTTCCCCAGGTCCCGGACGACATGCTCATGGACGCGGTTGGCAACATCATGAAGGACCGTCGCCAGCTTGAGCATCTTTCCGAGCAGGTTGAGGACCGCAAGGTACTCGAGAAGATTAAGGAAACCGTCACCTTCAAGGACAAGAAGATCTCTTCCGAGAAGTTCAGGGAACTCTAGTCACCTGGCTACCAGTACTTGTAGAACAGGGCGATGGATTCCATTCCGCTGAAGAACTGCTTCAGGAGATAGCTCTCGTTGGGGGAGTGGATGGTGTCGCGCTCGAGGCCGAATCCCATGAGGAGGGGGTCTATGCCGAGGATCTTCTGGACCTCGGCGAGTACTGCGATGCTGCCGCCGCCGCGGGCGGGGACGGGCTCTATGCCGTAAACCTCTGACATTGCGCGGCTTGCGGCCTTGTAGGCGCTGCTGCTTATGGGGATGAGGAAGCCGTCGCCGCCTTCGCAGGGGGTGACTTCCACCTTTACGCATTTGGGGGCTATTGCCTTGAAGTGGCGGGCGAACAGCCTGGTAATCTCGGAGCTGCGCTGGTTGGGCACGAGGCGCATGGATATTTTGGCGTGGGCTTCGCTGGGCAGCACCGTCTTGGCGCCCTCGCCGGTGTAGCCGCCCCATATGCCGCAGACGTCCAGGCATGGACGGATGCCGGTGCGCTCGAGGGTCGTGTAGCCTTTCTCGCCCCGTACTGCGTCGATGTCCAGGAATTCCTTGTATTCCTTGAGGTCGAAGGGGGCGCGGGCGAGCATCCTTCGGTCTGCGCGCGACAGCTCGACCACTTTGTCGTAGAAGCCGGGGACCGTTACGCGGCCGTCGGCGTCTATGAGCGTGGAAATCATCTCGCAGAGCACCTGGATGGGGTTTGCCACGGCGCCTCCGTAATGACCTGAGTGCAGGTCTTTGTTGGGCCCGGTGACTTTGACTTCCAGATAGCTCAGGCCCCTCATGCCGCAGTTGATGGAGGGGACTTTCTCGCTTATCATGGTGGTGTCGCTCACAAGGCAGATATCCGCCGCGAGCAGTTTCCTGTGCGCCTTTATCCATGCCGGCAGCGAGGGGCTGCCAATTTCTTCTTCCCCCTCGAAAATGAATTTGACGTTGTGCCGGAGCTGCCCGGTGCGCACGAGGTATTCGAACGCCTTGATGTGCATGAAGAGCTGGCCTTTGTCGTCGTTGGCGCCGCGGCCCCAGATGGCATCCCGGCCTGCGGCGTCCGGCCCGATTACGGGTTCGAACGGGTCTGTGCGCCATTTTTCCAGCGGCTCCGGTGGCTGAACGTCGTAATGGCCATACACCAACACGGTCTTGAATTCAGGGTTGATCGTCTTCTGGCCGAAGACCACCGGGTGCCCGTCGGTCTCATAGACGGCGGCGCTGTCCGCCCCGGCCTCCAGAAGGAGTTCGGTGAGGCGGTCTGCGCAGGCGTACATGTCTGCTTTATGCTCTGCCTTGGCGCTGACGGACGGGATGCGCAGCAGAGAGAACAGTTCTTCGAAGAACCTTTCCTTATTCTGTTCGATATACTCTTTCATGGTTGTAAATATAATCAATAATCATTAAATTTGTGCAACTAATAACAGCCTATGTCTCTCATCAAATCCATTTCCGGCATCCGTGGCACAATCGGCGGAGCCGTAGGTGACAACCTCACCCCTGTAGATATCGTCAATTTCACCTATGCTTACTGCAAATGCCTGCGGGAACGCAAAGCCCCGTTCGGCAGCCGTTACAAAGTAGTCGTCGGACGTGACGCCCGCATCAGCGGCGCCATGGTCGAGCAGCTCGTGGTCGGCACCCTCGTCGCCTGCGGAGTAGATGTAGTCCGCTGCGGCCTCGCCAGCACCCCCACCACCGAGCTTGCCGTCACCTTTGCCGGTGCCGACGGCGGCATCATCCTCACCGCCAGCCACAACCCCCGCCAGTGGAACGCCCTCAAGCTTCTCAACGAGAAGGGAGAATTCCTTACAGCTGAGCAGGGTCAGGCCATACTCGACTGCGCAGAGAAGGGAGAATTCGACTTCGCTCCGGTTGACGAACTCGGCCATGTGACTGACCATGACTATACAGACGAGCACATAGACTCCGTCCTCGCACTCGAGGCCGTCGACGTGCCCGCAATCAAGGCGGCAAAGTTCAAAGTGGTGCTTGACGCCATCAACTCCGTCGGCGGCATCATCATGCCCCGCCTTCTCGAGCGCCTCGGCGTAGAATGCATCACCCTCAACGGCGAGCCAACAGGAGACTTCGCCCACAACCCAGAGCCGCTTCCCGCCAATCTTGTGGGCCTCAGCGAGACCGTGGTCAGGGAAAAGGCCCATCTGGGAATCAGCGTAGATCCCGATGTGGACCGCCTGGCCCTCATCTGCGAAGACGGCAAGCCCTTCGTCGAGGAGTACACCCTCGTGGCAGTGGCCGACTATCTGCTTGACGACGCCGTAGCCCGCGGCATCAAGCCCCTCGCAACCGTTTCCAACCTCAGTTCCAGCCGCGCCCTGCGCGATGTCACAGAGGCCCACGGCGGTACTTATTACGCATCTGCCGTAGGCGAGGTCAACGTCACCACCCTCATGCACAAGGTGGGCGCCCTCATAGGCGGCGAGGGCAACGGCGGTGTCATCTATCCCGCCTCGCACTGCGGCCGCGACGCCATGGTTGGCGTGGCCCTCATCCTCAGCAAACTCGCCCATAACGGCATGAGCATGAGCGCGTACAAGGCAACCCTGCCGCAGTACGCCATCGCCAAGAACCGCATCGACCTCAGCGACAAGGCCATGATAGACCGCATCCTGGACGCAATGAAGGAGCACTTCAAGAACGAGAAGGTCAATACCATAGACGGCGTCAAGATAGACTTCGAGGCTTCCAGGCGCTGGGTGCACCTCCGCCGTTCCAACACGGAGCCTATCATCCGCATCTACTCCGAGGCACAGACCGAGGCTGAGGCCCAGGCCCTTGGAGAAGAGGTCGTGGCGCTTGCAAAGCGCATCATGGCAGATGTTTAGCTTCCGCACCACAGCCATATCAGAACAACTCGACAAGGCCCTCACCGAGGGCCGTGTCGCTTGTTTCTGCACCCCCGGCTGCTGGAACGCCGCCACTCAGGAGTACCTGCCGGACGTATTCCGCCGCAGGGGAAATCTCGTGCGCGTATTCGGGCCTTCCGGCGCAGAGTTCGCGGCGGGAGCCGGCCGCATCGACTTCAGCGCCTCAGACCTGGAGGGCCTGGATGCGGTGGTGGTGGAAATCCAGGACGTGGGCGTCCGCTACTTCGGCTACACCCGGGACGTAATGCGCCTGCTGAGCTTCCGCGCCCGCATGGAGGACGGTCCCGCCATCTACATCGTGGACCATCTGAATCCCGCCGGCCGTGCCGTCGAGGGTACCATCCCGGTGGTTGACGGAGACCCGTGGACTCCCCGCGTCGCCCACAGGCACGGACTCACGCTGGGAGAGCTCAGCCATCTGCACTGCTCCGAGATAGACGCCCGCTTCCCGCTGCACGTAATATCCGCCCTCACGGGAGCCGCAGGACGGGAACTGCTGCCCTGGGCCATAGCTCCGGCGCCGGACGTCACGGGCCTTTTCAGCTGCGACATGCTCGGCGGCGGCGGACTCTGGTGCAAGACCAGCGTCACCCCCGGCATCGGCACTCCCCGGCCGTACGAATACATCGGCGCCCCGTACATCAACAATGCCAGCGGCATTCCGCCGAGCCCTGCGGGAGTGCTCATGCGCCCCTGCGAATTCACGCCCGCCTATGGGCTTTACGCAGGCGAGGTATGCCGCGGCTGGCAGATAATCCTTCTGCCGGGAGCCCAGTACAATTCGCTCCTTCACGCAGTGCAGCTGATGCGCTGGATAGCGGACCGCAATTCCCAGTTCGAGATCAACCAGGGGCTGCTCGGACGCATCTGCGACCCTGTCATAAGCGAGTACCTGCGGGGCAACATAACCTTCGACATAGTGCAGGAGCATGTCAAAGGGGAAGAACAGAAGTGGATACGCAAGGCAAAACGCTTCATATTGTATGAGGATCAGCCTTACCGCATAAAATAGTTTTGCAAATTGCCGGGATTTTGCTATCTTTGCGCCCGCAATAAAAACTATAGTTTTATATGAAACAAGGAATCCATCCCGAAACCTACCGACTTGTAGCTTTCAAGGATATGTCAAACGAAGATGTATTCATCACCCGCAGCTGCGCCACCTCCAAGGAGACGATAGTTATCGAAGGTGTTGAGTATCCTCTTGTGAAG
>JAFZLQ010000071.1 GCA_017551425.1 Bacteroidales bacterium
GTACATCGGGTAGATGCACCACTTGTCTCCGGTACGGTGATGGTGTGCGTGCTTGATGCGGTAGAGTATGGGATCGCGGAAGAACATGTTGGGATGCGCCATGTCTATCTTGGCGCGGAGCACCTTCTCGCCGTCGGCGTACTTGCCGTCGCGCATCTCGCGGAAGATACGGAGGTTCTCCTCCACGCTGCGGTTCCTCCAGGGGCTCTCGGTGCCGGGGGTCTCCACGGTGCCGCGGCCCTTGGAAATCTCTTCCTGGGTCTGGTCGTCGACGTAAGCGAGGCCGCGCTGGATCAGCTGCTCCGCCCACTCGTAGAGCTGGTCGAAGTAATCCGATGCGTAGAGCTCCTTCTCCCACTGGAAGCCGAGCCACTTGATGTCTTCCTTGATGGAATCCACATACTCGGTGTCTTCCTTGGTGGGGTTGGTGTCGTCGTAGCGGAGATTCGTCTTGCCGCCGTATTTCTGTGCCAGGCCAAAGTTGATGCAGAGGCTCTTGGCATGCCCCAGGTGCAGGTATCCGTTGGGCTCCGGAGGGAAGCGGGTAAGGATACTGTCCACCTTGCCGGTCTTGAGGTCGTTCTCGATTATCTCTTCGAGAAAGTTGAGTTTGCGTTCTTCTTCCACGTCTGTATGCGTTTAAAGTATGTTCATCGACTGTTCGCGTATCTTTTCCAGTTCGTCCTTCATGCGGACTACGGCTTTCTGTATGCGTGCGTGATTGGCCTTGGAGCCCGTGGTGTTGATTTCCCGTCCCATTTCCTGGATGATGAAGCCGAGTTTCTTGCCCGGGTACTCCTCCGAATCCATGGTGTCGAGGAAATAGCGGCAGTGCTGGCGCAGGCGGACTTTCTCTTCGTTGATGTCGTACTTCTCCAGATAGAAAATCATCTCCTGCTCGAAGCGTTCCGCATCCATCCTTACGCCCAGGTCTTCAGCCGTTTTCTGAAGGCGCTCGCGTACGGTAACTATACGCTCGGCCTCGCAGCTCTCCACCTCGTCTTCCAGGGCGAGTATGGCGTCCACGCGGCTGCGGACGTCTTTATACAGGGCCTCGCCCTCGTGCCTGCGGTAGGCGACTATTGCCTCCAGGGCCTCGTCGAAGGCCTTTTCCACCTGCGGCCAGTTCTCGGGCGTGATGACGTCGCGCTTGGCTGTGTCGAGCACGTCGGGCATGCGCAGGAGGGTGGAGATGAGGCTGTTGGGCTCGTTGAGGGTAAGTTCGGAGGTTCCCACGCTGCGGGCGAGTTCCTCTATCTGGCGGTAGTAATCGAGCGCCAGTTCCCTGTTTATCAGGCGGGAGGAGGCGCCGGCGTTGGGCTCCCAGGTGAGGAAAACGTCTATAGTACCCCTCTGCAGACGGTCGGCCAGCTTCTTGCGGAGCGGCATCTCCTTGTCTTTGGGGAGAAGGGACGTCTTTATGGATATTTCCGCCGTCTTTCCGTTCACGGAGCGGATCTCCACAATGAGCTTTCCGTCCTTGAGCAGGACTTCCGCCCTGCCGTAACCGGTCATAGACTGTATCATCCTACCAATACTTGACTATGCCCATTTCGAGGCCCCAGCAACCGTCCGTAATGATGGGGGTCATGTGGCCGTCGGGGTCTTCGGCATATCCGAAGCCATCGACGAAAGTATGGGTATGGCCTCCGATTACGAGGTCAACGCCCCTGATGAGGGCCGCATTGGCAATATCTTCCTCCCAGCCCTGGTGCGACAGGAGGATGATCATGTCGCAGTGCTCGGTATTGCGCAGGTATTCCGCCCAGCGGTTGGTCTCCTTGACGGGATCCAGCTGTGGGATGCGGGACGATATGGTCTTGGATACGCAGGTGCTGATGTCCGCCTCAAGGCCGATGACGCCTATCTTCATGCCTCCCCTCTCTACTATGGCATAAGGCTTTACGTACTCGCCGAGCTCGAAGGAGCTGAGGTCGAGGTTGCAGCAGACGACTGCGCAGTTGACGTCTTTCATGCGCGAGGTGAGGTCCTCTATGCCGTCGTCGAACTCATGGTTGCCGAGGGTGATGACGTCGTAGCCCATGGCGTTTATCATCTCCACCTCAAGGCGTCCGTGGAGTTCCGTGTAATAGGAAGTACCCTGGTCGAAGTCTCCGGCATGCAGGAGGAGAACTTTGTCGCAGCCTTCCGCCTTGCGCACGGAATCCACGAATGCGGCCCTCTCTATGATGCCTCCGCGGCCGTCACGCAGGGGGTCGAGATGCGAATGGGTGTCGTTGGTGTGTACGATGACGAGCCTGGGCCCGCAGGCGCACAGCGCGGCGGCTGCCGCAAGAATTGCAAATATCCTTTTCATCACTTTACTATGACCCTCCCGTCGGTCTGGTATTCGATTGCCTTGCCTTCGGCGGTAAGCTGACGTATGTACCTTTCTATGGCCTGGCCGATTATGACGTCCGTTACTATGAGCTTGCTTGCGCCGTAACCCACGTGGATGTTGTCTCCGCCGTCAAGCAGGAAGTCCACGGTGGCTACGCCGTATTTCTTCTTGGGGTCTATGGGCTGGCCGCCGACCTCGACGCTCTCAAGTTTGTGGTCCGCGATGACCATCTTCACGCCGCTGACGCACTGGGGGCCGTATTCGGCGATCTCGTTCATGAGGTGCATGAGGTTCTCGCCGCTGAGCTGCACCCAGCAGAGCTTGTTGTTGAAGGGGAACATGGAGCGGATGTCGTCCAGGAGCACGTCTCCTTCGGGCATGTCCACGCGTATGCCGCCGAAGTTGGTGACGGCCACGTCGGTCTGGAGTCCCGTGATGCGAGCGGTCTCTTCACGGATGAAATCGACCACGAAGTTGCTGAGTTCCGATTCCGGAGCGGCCTTTGTCATGAAGCGGGTGGAGAACGCGATAACCTCCTTGACCTCGGCCAGTGCGGGCTGGGCGCAGATGAGGGCGGTTGCCACCGCGGGCGTGACGCCGTCTGTGAACACATGGCCGTTGGGGGCCACGTACGAACCGTCTTCGGCGATGGTGCCGAGCGCCTGGGGGACGTTGTCCGCAGATGGCGCCGTGACTCCCGTCAGGCGGCCGTTAATGGCTGACTTCTCCCATGTGAAGCCGCTCTTGCAGGACGCCAGCACCGAAAGGGCGATGAGGATGAATGCAAGCTTTTTCATATTATTTCTGTTTGAACCAATTCCAGAGGTCTTTCCATGTGGATTTCTTGCCGAACATCAGGATGCCGACCTTGTAGATCTTTGCCGACGCCCAGGCGAACAGGGCCACGGTCACTACGAGCAGGGCCACTGAAACGGCTATCTGCCAGAACGGGACGCCGAACGGCAGGCGGGCCAGCATCACGATGGGCGAGGTGAAAGGTATCATGGAGCCCCACAGCACGATGGCGCTGTCCGGGGCCTTGAATGCATAGAATGCGATGAAGAAGCCCAGCAGCAGCGGTACCGTGAGGGGCAGCTGGAGCTGGCTGGAATCGCCCTCGTTCTCTACGGCCGAGCCTATGGCGGCGAACATCGACGCATAGAGCATGTATCCGAAGATGAAGAAGATGACGAAGCACACCAGGATGGTGACTATGGGCAGGTTCTGGATTGTGGAAACGATGACGGAAAGGCCGTCGGGGTCTGACAGGGCCTCGGTCGCAGCCTCCATCTGCTCGGCGGAAACGCCGTTGATGCCCGTGACGATCTCCGTTGCGTTGCCGCCGCCACCGAGCAGCTTGGGCCCGCCGACAAGACCCACGACGCCGATTATGGCCACCGTGAGGACTATCCACAGGAAGAACTGGGTGAGGGCCACGAGGGCGACGCCGATAATCTTGCCGAACATGAGCTCGGTTGCCTTGACGGAGCTCACCAGCACCTCCACCACGCGGCTCGACTTCTCTTCAATGACGGAAGACATGACCATGGCGCCGAAGATGGTGATGAACATGTAGATTATCATGCCGAGTATCATGGAGACGGCCATATAGACGCCGGACTCGGATATCTTCTCCTCCCCTGCCTCGCTGATGGTGTAGGACTTGAGCCTGACGTGGGTCTTGACGTCACGCATTATCTCCTTGAGGTTCTCCACCCCGTACTGATCTATGCGCCATGCCTCCACAGCGTTGTCCAGCTTGGAATTGATGTTTCCGCTGAGATCCACGCCCAGGGGCTTGACGGAATAGATGTCGGCCGTTACGGTGCGGCCTTCCGTGTCCAGGTCTGACACAAGCAGCAGGGCGTCGTAGCCGAGGGCCGCCAGGGATGTCTTGACCTCCTCGGGGTCTTTGTCCGCCAGCACGGAGTATGTTGCGGTCTCTGAATCCTCCAGGGTGGGGGCCACGAGGCCGGAACGGTCTATGACCGCTATGCTCTTGGAGCTTTCCTTGGTGCCCAGCATGATGAGGGTGGGCAGCATGCACAGGGCGGCGAAGAGTATGGGCACGAGGAAGGTAGTGACCAGGAAGCTCTTCTTCTTTACCTTGTTGAGGTATTCCCTGCTGATGATTATTCCGGTAGTATGGAGGTTCATTGCTGTTCTGTTACGAGTTTGATGAAAATGTCGTTCATGCGGGGCATGAGTTCCTTGTAGGAATTGATTGTCACGCCCTTGGAGATGTATGCCTGAAGGGTGGAAGCGCCGTCCGTCTCACGCGGGAGAACCTCGGTGTGACGGCCGGAGGCGTCTGTATAGACGAGCTCGACGTTGTTGTTGCCGTACTCGCGGCGTATCTGGGCGACTCCGCCGGTGATCACCAGGCGGGCCTTGTTGATGAGGGCGATGTTGTCGCAAAGCTCCTCGACGGATTCCATGTTGTGGGTGGAGAGGATGATGGTGGCGCCCTCTTCCTTGAGCCGGAGTATCTCCTGGCGGATGAGCTCTGCGTTCACGGGATCGAAGCCCGAGAAGGGCTCGTCGAGTATCATGAGCGAGGGCTTGTGTACGACCGTGGTGATGAACTGGAGCTTCTGGGCCATGCCCTTGGAGAGCTCTTCCACTTTCTTGTCCCACCAGTCCTGTATGCCGAAGCGCAGGAACCATTCCTTGAGGGCCTTGCGGGCGTCCGCGGAACTCATACCCTTGAGGCGGGCGAGGTACATGGCCTGGTCACCTACTTTCATCTTGCGGTACAGGCCGCGCTCTTCGGGCATGTAACCTATCTTTTCCACGTCACGCTGGGTGATGGGACGGCCGTTGAACAGTATCTCCCCGGAATTGGGGATGGTAATTCGGTTGATAATCCTGATTAATGTGGTCTTGCCGGCGCCGTTGGGACCCAGCAGGCCGAAGATCTGTCCTTCCGGAATCTCGAGGCTGACGTGGTCGAGCGCCACTTTTTCCCCGAAACTCTTGCAGACTTCCTTTGATTCTATTATTGCCATCGTATATTATTATAATATCTTTCAAAGATAAGTATTTTTGGCGAAATATCGTTACTTTTGTGGTGATGAAAAGGATAGTATTTGCAATTTGCCTGCTGCTGGCGGTTTCCGCCGGCGCACAGAATCTGACGGAGGAGATGAACGTGACTCCTTCCCCCGACTCCGTATGGGTGGCGTTTACAAAGGGTAACGACCTGTATGTCAGGCACCTTGAGACAGAATCCCAGTTACAGTGCACCGGCGACGGAAGCGAGCTTATACTCAACGGCTACGCATCCTGGGTTTACTACGAGGAAATCTTCGGCCGTCCTTCCAGGTACCGCGCCTTCTGGTGGGCACCGGATTCCCGGCACATAGTGTTCTACCGCTTCGACAACGGCAAGGTGCCCATGTTCCCCATATACTCCCCCTTCGGGCAGGACGGGCGCCTGTCGCTCACGCGCTATCCCAAGGCGGGCGAGCCCAATCCCCCCGTGAAGATAGGCATAGCCGACGTATTCAACGGAGAGGTACTGTGGGTTGATTTTCCCGAGGATGAAGAGTATTATTACGGAACGCCCTTCTGGGACGCAATCGGCGGCGAAGTCTTCATAAGCCGCATGCCCCGCAGGCAGAACAGGCTCGAAGTGTTTGCCGTAAGGGCCGGGGACGGAAGGATCAGGCCTGTGTATTCCGAGAGCTATCCTACCTGGGTCACATGGATAGAAGGCATGCTGTTCACGGACAAGGGACTGTTCATGGCGCGCAACTTCGAAAGCGGCTGGGAGCAGATCTATTTCCTGGGCTACGACGGCAGCCTCAAGCGCCTGACAGACGGCCCCAACTGGGATATCAGCCTGCTGAAATACGACAGCAAAAAGGGCAATCTGTGGTTCACCGCAAAGCGCGACTCCCGTATCCACAACACCCTTTACAGGATGGACAGGAAAGGGCGCATCTACACCCTTACAGACCCCGGTCTGTTCGTCACCGGAGTGAAGATTTCAGACGACTTCAAGACCTTCGAAGCCCGCGTTTCCAATGCCCGTACGCCATGGACGGAAATCAGCGGCAACGCACTGAAAGTCAATAATTTCCCCGCAGTCGAGCCAAACACCGGCGATGGCCCCGTACCGGACATAGTAACCATACGGAACGACGGTTACGAGCTCTACGGCCTGATGAGCGCCCCGCGCGGATTCGACCCTTCCAAGAAGTACCCCGTGGTGATGCAGCTTTACGGCGGCCCTGGTTCCCCTTACGTACGCGACATGTGGCGCAACCGCGACGCCCAGGATTTCTGGTGCTGGGAGAACGGAATAATATACATAGTCGTGGATCCGCGCTCCTCCGGAGAAAACGGGCGGGCAGGCATGGACGAGGCGTTCGGCCGGATGACGGTACCCGAACTGGGCGATTATATCGCCTGGGCAAAATGGCTTCAGTCACTGCCTTACGTGGACGGTTCCCGCATAGGCGTAGAAGGCTTTTCCTTTGGCGGCACCACCACTTCGATGCTGGTCCTGCGCTATCCGGAATACTTCTGCTGCGGCGTTGCCGGAGGCGGCGTTTACGACTGGAAACTGTACGACACGCACTACACCGAGCGCTTCATGGACACGCCCCAGGCAAACCCCGGCGGCTATGCAGAGGCATCGGTCCTCACATGGGTAGAAGGATGCGCGCTGCGTGAGCGCAAGGGGCTTCATAACGAAATGCCGGCGCTCAAGCTTACGCATGGCACCGGCGACGACAACGTCCACTTCCAGAACACTTTACAGCTGATAGACGCCCTCCAGAGAGCCGGCATCCAGTTCGAGCTGATGATATACCCCGACGGCATGCACGGATACCGGGGCTTCCAGCATGAGCACGACGCGGCCAACGACCATCTGTTCTGGTCGAAGCACCTGCTGAACTAGCGGATTACCACTGCTCCCAGTGCACGTTCTCCGGAATCCATTTGTCCTTGGGTTCCGGACTCTCCGCGGGTACGCCCACGGGGATGATGCACAGGGGCACCACTCCGGATGGAATGCCGAGGGCTGAGGCGATGGGGGCGATCCTCTCTTTTGCCGGATAGCCGGCGGTCCACACGGCGCCCAGTCCGAGGGCGTGGGCGGCAAGCAGTATGTTCTCGGCCGCAGCGGAGCAGTCTTCGTACCAGAAAATGTTTTCCTGTTCTATCTCAGTGGCTTCCGGATCGTTGAAAGGCCTGCGCATGAAAGTGGTCTGGCCGCAGACTACGATAACGGCTCCGGCCGTGGTGAACATGCCGCTGCGGGGACCTGCGCCGAACACTTGCGCTATCTTTTCCCTGTCCGTTACCACCACAAAGCGCCAGGGTTGGAGGTTCATTGCGGTGGGAGCCGCCATACCGGCCTTGAGTATGGTCTCAAGCTGCTCGCGGGGGATGGAATCACCGGTGAAGGCACGGATGCTCGTGCGGGTCATGATTACGTCAAGGGCGCCGGGCTCGGCAACGGGCGCGCTCTCTGCCTGTTTGCAGCCGCCCAGCAGAACGGCGGCCATGAATGCTGCGAAAAAAGCTATTCTTTTCATGCGATCTATTATTTCTGCAAATATATGAAAAAAGGGAGTATATTTGTAATTCCAAGCACAGAGCCATGCCAGAAAGCGAACTCAGACCACTTTTCGAATCCTATACGGGACAGCATCTGGAGAATGTCGAAGAACTCCCCACCTCGGGCAGTCACCGCAGGTATTTCCGCCTGTCCGGGGGCAACATCTCCCTCATCGGAGTACTCGGCACCAGCCGGGAGGAGAATCTCGCCTTCATCAACCTGAGCCGCCACTTCGGCAGCAAGGGCCTGCCGGTTCCCTCAGTGCTCGCCGCGAGCGAAGACTGCAGCGCCTACATACAGCAGGACCTCGGAGACAAGATGCTCTTCGATCTGGTATCCCAGGGGCGCGAAAGCGGCATTTACAGCTCGTACGAGACCGGCCTGCTCTGCAAGGCCATAGAGCAGCTCCCCCGCCTCCAGTTCCTCGGAGCGGAAGGCCTTGACTGGAAGACCTGCTATCCCCAGCAGGCCTTCGACGCCAGGATGGTTGACTTCGACCTCAACTATTTCAAATACTGCTTCCTCAAGGCTACCGGCCTGGAATTCAACGAGGTAGCGCTGCAGGACGATTTCGAGCGCCTGCGCGCAGACCTTTTGCGGGAAGACGACAACACCTTCATGCACCGCGACTTCCAGGCACGCAACATCATGGTCTGCGACGACCAGCCATGGATTATAGACTTCCAGGGAGGCCGCCGCGGTCCCATCTACTACGACGTCGCGTCCTTCATATGGCAGGCACGTTCACGCTTCCCGGAAGAGCTCAAACAGGAGCTTATCCGCACCTACCTGCGTGCCCTCAAGTGCTTCAAGCAGGTTGACGAAACCGAATTCCGCAGCCGCCTGCGCCTGTTCGTGCTGTTCCGCACGCTGCAGGTGCTCGGAGCCTACGGCTTCCGCGGCTACTTCGAGAAGAAGCCGCATTTCATCGCCAGCGTACCTTATGCGATGAGCAACCTGCGCACCCTGCTGCAGACGCCTTTCTCCGACTATCCCTACCTCAACGCGCTCCTTACGGAACTCACCGCCATGCCCCAGTTCAACGAGGTGCAGCAGGACAAGCGGCTCGAGGTGCACATCTACAGTTTCGCGTACAAGAAAGGCATACCGGCAGACACCACGGGCAACGGCGGAGGATACGTATTCGACTGCCGCAGCGTCAACAATCCCGGCAAATACGAGCACTACCGCCAGTTCAACGGCAACGACCCGGAAGTCATCAAATTCCTGGAAGACGACGGCGAGGTGCTTGTTTTCCTGGACAGCGTCTATAAACTGCTCGACGCCCATGTGCAGAGGTACATAGAACGCAAGTTCACGCATCTCCAGGTATGTTTCGGCTGCACCGGGGGCCAGCACCGTTCCGTGTACTGCGCGGAAAAGGCGGCCCGCCACCTTGCAGACCGCTTCAACGTGAAGGTGCTCCTAACCCACAGGGAAATCAACGTAGAAAAGATTCTGTAGGATGAAGGCGATGGTCTTTGCCGCAGGCCTCGGCACGCGCCTGCGTCCCATTACGGACAGCATGCCCAAGGCGCTGGTCCCCATATGCGGCAAACCCCTGCTTTACCATACCCTGCGGAAGCTGGTAGATGCCGGCTGCGATGAGATAGTCGTAAACGTCCACCACTTTCCGGACCAGATACGCAAATACCTGGCAGACAACGACTTCAGCGCCACCATCCACATTTCCGACGAGAGCTCCGCACTGCTGGAAACCGGCGGCGGAATCCTTCACGCCCGGCAGTTCCTCGACGGCTCGTTTGACGCCGTCAGGGGCAGGGGCGAGCCTTTCCTGGTTCATAACGTAGATATAGTCTCCAATCTCGATTTGGCTTGGTTCCGCGACCAGTGGAAGCCCGATGCTCTGGCGACGCTGCTCGTCAGCGAGCGCCGGACCCAGCGATATCTTCTGTTCGACGACGACATGCGTCTTGTGGGATGGACCAACCTTGCAACCGGCGAAGTCCGCAGCCCGTTCCCTGCCCTGGATCCCGGCAAGTGCCGCAGATACGCATTCGCCGGTATCCACGACATCTCGCCCCGCATCTTCAGCGCCTTCGACGCCCTCGGCTTTTCCGGCCGCTTCCCCATTATGGATTTCTACCTCCGCGCCTGCGCCGAATATCCAATCTACGGCTTAGCGGCCCCCGGCCTCACACTGGTGGACGTCGGAAAAATAGAAACGCTCGCAGAAGCGGAAACGGTCTGCCGCAGCATTGTCAGAAGGAGCTGATATCGGATATCTGTTTTTCGGAACGTGGCCGCCCGCGGCCTATGAGCGGGAGGGGCCCGCTTGCGGGAGGGACGAGGACCGAAGGTCCGAAGGTGGAGAAAAACAGATATCCGATATCAGCGTCAATAAAAAACAACCTCCGGGAAAAACCCCAGAGGTTGAAATGTAAGAACCTGATTAACAGAATATTAGCTGACGTCGGCGCGGGCCATGGAGTCGATGTAGTACTTCTGGTGTACGAAGACGTCCTCCTTGTAAGGATTGATGTGGCGCTTCCTGGAGATAGAGATGATCCAGCAGATGGCGGCGATGTTGGTTACAAGGGCCAGGGCGCTGATTATCACCATCATAGTGGGATTTGCAGCCACCAGGGAAGGATCTACAGTAGTGCCGACGACACCGTCAACGGCAGCCTGTCCGCCGGCGGCGTACAGTTTCTCGACGGTAGCGACTCCTTCAGGATAAAGCACGGGAAGGGTTGCCCAGCTGGTCCACTGACGGCCGTCCTTGAAGGTCTCCTGGAACAGGGGGAACACCTGTGCGAACATGCACCAGATGGCCAGGGTGTTGGCGCGGTTCTGGATCCAGCCGCCGCGGTTCCACAGAAGGGCTGCCACGGTAGGGGCGAGAAGCAGGGCGACACCGCAGTACCAGCTGTGCGTAGGCAGGCAGTTGTAGGTGTA
>JAFZLQ010000072.1 GCA_017551425.1 Bacteroidales bacterium
TCCCCGTCCTTTACGTTCTCCCGCACATACATCGCGTTGTCCATAAGGCTGTCGAACAGAGGGTCCCAGACGTCGTTCTTGCCGCCGCAGGCGACTATACGCAAGGTGAAGGCAGGGTCGGTCTTTCGCACCTCGTCCAGAGCCCGTTTGTAGGCCATGCCGCGTGCCAGGGCGTCCTCGCGCGTGCCGAAGAAAGGCGAGCGCAGCTCAAGATACTCCACGCCGATGCCGTGGTAGTGCAGCATCACGCGTGTATAGTAATCCTGGACCAGCGACGGGCTGGTGCATATGGCTCCGCACTTGGTGAAGATGCCTTCGAACCAATCCCAGACGTAGCTGCCTTCCGCGGCGCCGGCTACGGTCCACTGGCGGCGGAAATCCTCGACGGTTAAGCCTTCATCCAGGCACTCCTTCATGGTGCGGCTGCCGTACGGGGCCCCCAGGCCGAAGTAATGGATCTGCCACTCCGGCGTGATGACGAGCTCGGGATGGTCTGCCAGGAACGCCACCTGCTCCTCCATGGGGAGGATGGCGTCTGCGTGGGCGTGAAGGTCTGCGCCCTTTGGCATACGGCGCAGGAAACCGTACAGCGGCGTTTCATAGACCTCGGGCTGACGGAGGAAGTCTATCCTCGTGCCGAACTGCTCCCGGAACGACGCCTTCAGGCTCTCATAATGCTCTGCTACTCCCATTCTATCGTGGCTGAAGGTTTGGAGGAAATGTCGTAAACTACGCGGTTGACGCCGGGGACGTTGGCGATGATGTCGTGCTGCACCTTGTCCAGCAGTTCCCAGGGCAGGTGGACAATCTGCGCCGTCACTGCGTCTGTGCTGTTGACCGCACGGAGGGCGATTACGGCCTCGTAGGTGCGGCGGCCGTCGGTGATGCCGGTGGTCTTGACGGGCACGTAGATCGCGGCGGCCTGCCATACTTTGTCGTACAGGCCCGCCTCTCGCAGCGCGTCGATCCATATCTTGTCCGCCTCCTGCAGGACTGCAATCTTCTCGGGCGTGAGCTCGCCGAGGCAGCGGACGCCGAGGCCGGGCCCCGGGAAAGGATGGCGGCCTAGGATGTAGGAATCGAGGCCGAGCTCCGCACCCACCTCGCGCACCTCATATTTATAGAGGTACTTGAGAGGCTCCACGAGGCCGAACTTGAGGTCTTCCGGCAGGCCTCCCACGTTGTGATGGCTCTTGACGGTGCCCTTGTCCGAATGCGATTCGGCGATGTCGGGCCAGATGGTGCCCTGTGCGAGCCAGCGGGCGCCGTCCACCAGGCGGGCTTCGTCGGCAAAGACATCGATGAAGGTCTTTCCTATGGCCTTGCGCTTGAGCTCAGGGTCGGTTATTCCCCTGCATGCGGCAAAGAAGCGGTCTGCGGCGCGCACGCCCTTGACGTTCAGGCCCTTGCCCCTGTAGTACTCCAGCACGTCATCGAATTCGTGCTTGCGGAGCAGTCCGTGATCGACGAAAATGCACTGCAGCCTGTCTCCTATGGCGCGGTGGATCAGCATTGCGGTAACTGTGGAGTCAACGCCTCCCGAGAGACCGAGGATGACGCGGTCGTCTCCAACCTGCTCTTTGATTGCCTTGACCTGCCCGGCGACGAACGCCTTGGGGTCCAACTTCTTTCCGTCAAACATAATTGGGTGATTTTTTGGTAATTGTAACGTCGTGTGGATGGTTTTCCCGCAGCGATGCGGAGGAGATGCGGATGAACCTTGCCGAATGGAGCGTGTTGATGTCGGGGGCGCCCACGTAGCCCATTCCGGAGCGGAGCCCGCCGGCGAGCTGGAAGAGCACGTCGGCCACCGGACCCTTGCAGGGGACGCAGGCGACCACGCCTTCCGGCACCAGCTTGCCGCCTCCCTTCTGGAAGTAGCGGTCGGCCGATCCGGCCTGCATGGCGTCTATGGAGCCCATGCCGCGGTAGCCCTTCATGAGGGTGCCGTTTACGTCGATGACGTCGCCGGGAGCCTCGTCTGTACCGGCGAACATGGAGCCGCACATGACCGTGTCCGCGCCTGCGGCAAGCGCCTTTACCACGTCTCCGGAGTAACGGAGACCGCCGTCTGCGATCACGGGGACGCCGCCGGCGGCCCCGGCCACGTCGCCTATCGCTGTAAGCTGGGGTACTCCGACGCCGGCCACTATGCGTGTGGTGCAGATGGAGCCGGGGCCTATGCCAACCTTGAGGGCGTCCGCTCCTGCGTTCACCAGGTCGCGGGCGGCGGCGGCGGTGGCTATGTTGCCCACCACCACGTCAAGCCCGGGGAAAGCCGACTTTACCTGGCCGAGGGCCGTAAGCACGCCTTTGGAGTGGCCGTGGGCCGAATCCAGCACCACGGCGTCGACGCCCGCTGCGGCAAGCGCCTCAACGCGCTCCAGCAGGTCTGTGGTGATGCCCACGCCGGCGGCGACCTTGAGGCCGCGGGCCTTTACGGCGCTCACCTGGGCGGCCTGCTCAGCGGCCGGCATGTTCTTGTGGATCACGCCTATACCGCCGGCAAGAGCCATGGCCACGGCCATGCCTTTCTCGGTTACGGTATCCATTGCCGCAGATACGAAGGGGATGCTCAGGGTGATGTTTCTGGAGAAGCGGGCCTGCAGGCTGACGTCCTTTGGCAGGACCTCCGACCACGAGGGAACGAGAAGCACATCGTCGAAAGTGATGCCTTCTTTTTCTATACGGTCATTGAAACTGGGCATAACGCATTATCGGATGAATAATGCGTACAAAGATAAGAAAAAATTGCTTAATATGTTTAACTTTGCGACATGAAAGGCGTGAAGGTCAAATACAGGCTCATAATCGCGCTCGTGATAGCCGTGGTGCTCACCGCAGTGGGCTTCTGGCTGCTGTTTTCCGGCACCGCATTCAAGTACGGGCTCATGCTGCTGGGCGCCGTAGCCCTGGGTTTCCTGGTGTGGAAGGCCTTCATCAAGGACAGCCAGAACGAGCTCGCCCGCAGCCAGAAGCGTACGGAGGAACTGCAGGAGCAGCTGGACGAGCTCCAGCGCAAGCTCGACGAGCTGTCCCACAGCCCCCTCAACGTAACTTCCCTCACCCCGGTGCTGCACCTCGCCGTGCTCAACATAGACACCTCTTTCACGCGTACCTACGAACGCAGGGACGATGAACGCGGCCTCACCTTCAAGGGCGCGCTGCGCGCAGACATCTGCGCCGAATACGGCGTACGCCTCGAGGACGTGAAGTTCCGTTACGATTCAGACACGGACACGCTCTGGCTGGCGAACTTCCATCCGGGTCTCATCTCCTTCTCCAAGAAGCAGCTCAGCTGGGATATAGCCGTGGCCCTTCGAGACCGTTCAATACTGGGCATCAAACTCCCTCCGGTGGATGACAAAGAGGCGGTGGACTTCACCAGGGAGATGAAAGAGACCATACGCACAGAGGTGGAAAAGGAGATAGACAGGCGCAAAATAGCCGAGTTCGAGTGGCTCGCCCCCATAGTCTCCAGGCAGGTTACGGACGTGCTCCGAACCGTCGCCGGAGGCCCCGGAACCAAAGTCTCTGTACTTGAAGAACATATCGACGCCCCGGGCTTTTTGCCCCTGTCGGAATTTTATAGAAATGACAATGCGTAAGTTCTACTTTCGCATTTTTTTTGTACCTTCGCCCTGACTTGGGATATAACCTATTGAAATATATATGACTCAAACGCAGCAAGCCGTCTATGACGCCCGCGCCCTCGGCAAGGGCAAGATGCTCATCCTCGGTCTCCAGCACATGTTCGCCATGTTCGGAGCCACTGTCCTGGTCCCCGTCATCACGGGTCTCTCGATGTCCGCCACCCTGCTTTTCGCAGGTCTCGGCACTCTGGTTTTCCATTTTTGCACCAAGTTGCGGGTCCCGGCTTTCCTGGGTTCGTCTTTCGCTTTCCTGGGCGGTTATGCCGCAGTCGTCGCGACCGGCGCCCAGCAAGGCCTCAGCGCCTCGGAGTCATTGCCCTATGCCTGCCTCGGAGTATTTGCGGCAGGCATCGTTTATTTTATCCTGGCAGGACTCTTCGCGGCGTTCGGAGCCAAGAAGGTCATGCGCTTCTTCCCGCCCATCGTAACGGGCCCCATCATCATAGCGATAGGTCTTACACTGAGCGGCAGCGCGATAGGCAACTGCAACCAGAACTGGTGGATAGCCCTTCTCGCCATCGCCATCATCATAGTCTGCAACATCTGGGGCAAGGGCATGATACGCATCATCCCCATTCTCCTGGGCGTCCTGGGTTCGTACATAGTGGCGGCCTGCTTCGGGCTCTGCGACTTCTCCCCGGTCAAGGAGGCTGCCTGGCTCGGCCTGCCCTTCCAGTGGGAGAACACCACATTCAGCATCTTCACCGACCCCAACTGGGGCCTCGCCGTAAGCGCAATAATAGCCATCGTCCCCATCTCGCTCGCAACCATGATGGAGCACATCGGGGACATGTGCGCAATCTCCTCCACCACCGGCATCAACTACCTTGAGGATCCCGGCCTGCACCGCACCCTCATGGGCGACGGCCTCGCCACCATGCTGGCCTCCCTCTTCGGAGCCCCTGCAAACACCACGTACGGAGAGAACACCGGCGTGCTCAACCTCACCAGGGTCTTCGATCCCAGGGTCATCAGGCTAGCGGCGCTCTTCGCCATCATCCTCAGCTTCTGCCCCAAGTTCAGCGCCGTCATCAGCTGCATGCCCGCCGCGACCATCGGAGGCGTGTCGCTCATGCTCTACGGTATGATTTCCGCCGTGGGCGTACGCAACGTGGTGGAGAACCAGGTCGACTTCAAGAAGAGCCGCAACGTCATTATCGCCGCCCTCATCCTGGTGCTGGCAATCGGTATCAAGTACGGCGCCAACGATTCCATATCAATCGGTTTTACCAGCCTCAGCGGCCTGGCGGTGGCGGCCCTTGTGGGCGTTATTCTCAACGCGGTCCTTCCGGGAAAAGATTATGAGTTCGGCGCCAATCCTATGGGCGACAAGGCGGTGGACTTTGAAATGAACCCGTCGCTCAGAAAGTAAACCCTATATATTAATCATAAACTACGTTTTATGCTTAGAAAAGCTATTCTCGCCGTTGCATTCGCAACGCTGGCCCTGGCTCAAGGAGTCAAGGCCCAGACCAATCTGCAGGTGTCCTACGACTTCGGTTCCGACCGCCAGCACGTGACCACCACCCTGGAAGGTTTCTACACCGACAACTGGGGCAACACCTTCTTCTTCATCGACCACGACTACAACAGCAAGGCTGCAGACAACCACGTCTACGCTCCCAGCGGCACCTATTGGGAAATCGCCCGCTGCCTCAACTTCTGGCAGGATTCCCAGCTCGCACCGTTCAGCCTGCAGGTCGAATACAACGGCGGCGTTTACAACGGCTTCACCGTCAACAACGCATTCCTCGGCGGTATCGATTACTTCCTCCATACCGACGACTTCCTCAACTCCCTCAACCTCAAGCTTCTCGGCAAGTACATCGACTATGCCGGCGCCA
>JAFZLQ010000073.1 GCA_017551425.1 Bacteroidales bacterium
CGGTACCACGACCTGCCATGTTGGTGGCGATGGTCACGATGGACTTCTGACCGGCCTGGGCCACGATGTCGGCCTCCTTCTGGTGCAACTTGGCGTTCAACACGTTATGCTCGATCTTACGCATGGTAAGCATCTTCGACAACATCTCGGAAATCTCCACAGAGGTGGTACCAACCAATACCGGACGGCCTTGACGAACCATCTCCTGGATTTCTTCAATCACGGCCTTGTATTTCTCACGGTTCGTGCGATATACGCGGTCGTTCATATCGATACGGGCTATCGGCTTATTGGTAGGAATCTCCACAACATCGAGTTTGTAGATGTCCCAAAACTCACCGGCCTCGGTGATGGCGGTACCGGTCATACCTGCCAACTTGTGGTACATACGGAAGTAGTTCTGAAGGGTGATGGTGGCGAAGGTCTGGGTTGCGGCCTCGACCTTCACGTTCTCCTTTGCCTCCACGGCCTGGTGCAGACCGTCGCTCCAGCGGCGTCCTTCCATGATACGGCCGGTAGACTCGTCCACGATCTTGACCTTGCCGTCTTCGGAGATGATGTAGTCCACGTCCTTCTCGAACATGGCGTAGGCCTTGAGGAGCTGCTCAACCACATGCACGCGCTCGCTCTTGAGGGAGAACTCCTCCATGAGGGCGTCCTTCTTCGCCTGCTTCTCCGCCGGAGTGCCCTCGCCGTGCATTATCTCTGCGGTCTTGGCGCCGACGTCGGGAAGCACGAAGAAGTCTTCCGTACCTACGGCAGCGGCCAGCATGGCATCGCCCTTGTCAGTCTTGACGACGGAGTGAAGCTGCTCATTGATAACGAAATACAGAGGGTCTGTGATGACCGGCATCTCCTTCTCGTTGTCCTGGATATAGTAGTTCTCGGTCTTCTGGAGTATGACCTTGATACCGGGCTCGGAGAGGTATTTGATGAGGGGCTGATACTTGGGAAGGCCCTTGTGGGCACGGAGGAGGAGCTTGCCGCCCTCGGCCTCGTCGCCTGCGGCGATGAGTTTCTTTGCCTCGTTGAGGCACTGGTTGACCAGCTGGCGCTGGGCGGTGTAGAGGCGCTCGACGTAAGGCTTGTACTCGCTGTACTGGGCATCGTCGTCGGTGCTCTTCTGCACGGGACCGGAGATGATGAGAGGGGTACGGGCGTCGTCTATGAGCACGGAGTCAACCTCATCGACAATGGCGAAGTGATGCTTGCGCTGCACCAGGTCTTCCTTGGTCACCGCCATGTTGTCCCTCAGGTAGTCGAAGCCGAACTCGTTGTTGGTTCCGAAGGTGATGTCGCACTCGTAAGCGCGCCTGCGGGCGTCTGAGTTGGGCTGATGCTTGTCTATGCAGTCCACGCTCAGGCCGTGGAACATGTACAGGGGGCCCATCCACTCGGAGTCTCGTTTGGACAGGTAGTCGTTCACGGTAACCACGTGTACGCCTTTTCCGGCGAGCGCGTTAAGGAACACGGGGAAGGTTGCCACGAGGGTCTTTCCTTCACCGGTAGCCATCTCTGCGATCTTTCCCTGATGCAAGGCGATACCGCCGATGACCTGGCAAGCTGCGCCCGCCTGCTCGCGGTCCGTCTTGCCGGGGTCTCCGTAATGCTCCATGTCCCAGACTATCTCGTTGCCGCCGGCAACCCAGTGGTTCTGGTAAACGGCCTTGTCTCCCTCTATGTGCACGAAGTCGTGGTCGACGGAGAGCTTGCGGTCGAAGTCCGTGGCGGTTACGGTAATGGTGGGATTCTCCTTGAAGCGGCGGCCGGTGGACTTCATGATGGCGAAGGCCTCGGGGAGGATTTCGTCGAGGCATTTCTCGATTGCGTCGTCCTCGTCCTTCACGAGCTTGTCCGACTCGGTAGCGAGCTTTTCCTTCTCTGAAACGGGTATATCTTTGGCCAGTTCTTCACGGATGGCCTCCATCCTGTCCTCGAAGGGCTTCTCGACCTCGCGGAGGCGCTCGCGCAGGGCTGCGCTATGGGCGCGGAGTTCGTCGTCCGAGAGGGCGTTGATGGAGGGATAGACCTCGAAGAAGCGGGTGAGTATCGGCTTTACGGCGCGGTAGTCGCGGTCTGCCTTGGAGCCGAAGAGTTTCTTGAGTATATCGTTTATTGCCATATTCTAATTTATTAAAGTCTGCAAAGTTAGTAAAAATAACGGACTTTGCTTCATCAAACTGCATACCGCTGTCAAAAAGGCAGAAAATGCTTATATTTGCAGAAATGGACGCCGAGATTCTCGTCATAATAGTAAGCTTCAACGGCATGCAGTGGATCGAGCGCTGCATAGGCTCCGTCCTGTCTTCCAGCATGCCCGCAGACATACTGGTCATAGACAACGGTTCCACGGACGGCACCCGGGAATGGCTGCAGAAGAAAGGGATCGAGGTCATCCGTTCCTCAGGCAACATCGGCTTCGGCGCCGCAAACAACATAGGCATGCAGCGCGCCCTGGAAGAAGGCTATTCCTTCGTCTATCTCCTCAACCAGGACGCCTGGGTGCTTCCAGACACTTTCAAACTGCTCACGGACGCATTTTTCTCCACCGGAGGATACGGAATCCTGAGCCCCATACAGTACGACGGCGGCGGCAAGAAGATGGACAGGCAGTTCTCCAGACGCTGCAGGAAATATCTCCGCAGGCAGAAAGACGCCCCCGTGGTGGATGTGCCCTTCGTGATGGCCGCCCACTGGATGATCAGCCGCGGCTGCCTTATGGAAACAGGCGGCTTCTCCCCCGCTTTCGTCCAGTACGGGGAAGATGACAATTACATTGACCGGGCCAGGTGGAAAGGTTACGCCTGCGGAGTGGTAAGAGCGGCCGGAGGCGTACACGACAGGGCCGGAAGGCCGGCTTCCCCGGAGAAAAGGATGTTCCTCAAATGCAACGGATCGGTAGCCCGCGTGAGCAGGCCCGCGTTCGGCGCTCTGTTCCGCCTGTTATGGGAGACGGTCCGCCTGGCGCTCACAGGCATGGTGCACTTCAGCAAGGAGCCGTTCCGCTTCATCGGAACGCTGTGGAAAAGATTTCCGGAGTTGATGCGCTACCGCCGCCAGAGCCGCAAAAGAGGAGCGTTCCTGCAGAAAAGCTAACCCTCACGGTAGAAGGTTTCGAACGCTTCCCCGGGCATCCTGCCCGAGGTGACCGTCCGCTGAACGTTGCGGGCGGTTTTATACATCAGCCTGTTGCGTCCCTCGCTGTGCCCGACGATGGTGTACTTGAGCACGCGGAGCCCCTCAATCAACCAGATGTAACTTCCCAAGAAAAAGCGCCTTACGCGATTGTCCCCGCCGTAGTACAGCAGCGCGCCGGCAACCCTTGCGGGCTTGATCGCATACTCAAGGCCGGATACGGAACCGCCGGCGAGATGGGTGATCACCACGTCCGCATCGGTCCAGACCTCATATCCCATGTCGCAGAACTTCCGGCCCAGGGCGATGTCTTCCGGGGTGAAGAAGAAGCGCTCGTCGAACCAGCCGGCCCGGCGGAAGGCCTCAGTCCTTGCAAGGAAGCAGGCGCCGTTGAGGGTCGCAGTGCGGAAAAGGCCCGTTTTCATGCTCCACGCCGATGGACGGGTCTCATCTACCAGATGCAGATAGTGCAGCATGTAGCGGCCCGCGGTCCATGGAGCACGGCCGCAGGTCTGCACCTTCCCGTCAGCAAAGACTATTTTGGGCGATACGGCGGCTACGCCCGAAGGGAGGCTGTCAAGGTCTGCGGAAAGGCGGTCGATCACGGCCATGTCCATGAGCGTGTCGTCGTTCACCACGAAGCAGTACTCCCCTTTCGCCTGCCTCAGGGCGAGGTTGTTGTTCTCAGAAAAACCGCTCAGGGCTTCGTTTTCAATTACCGTCACCCAGGGATATTTCTCCCTGACAGCCAGCAGGTTGGCAGGCGTGAAGCGGTATGCCACCACCAGAGTCTCATACGACACTCCGGTATGCGTGCGGATACTGTCCAGACATGGGAAAAGGATGTCGGGACGGTTCATGCAGACTATGACTATGCTTACTTTGGGCATTCCTGGGCAAATATATCAATTCTTCGGAATAATCCGCTTCTTCAGGAGATGGGCGATGTGGTGTATCCGCCGCCAGGCCTTTACGAAGGGGCGGAAGAAAAAGAATCTCCACAATGTCTTGCGTACCGCCTTCGGGAAGCCGTATTTCTGCTCGTAACGAAGGAAAAGCTCCCTTTTGGGGTGGGGTTTGCCGGGCTCCAGGAGTCCCGCCGGGTATGCGGTCCTCTCTTCAACGGGATGCTCTTCCAACAGCGCTCCGCAACTCTTCAGGAGTTCTTCTCCGGCATCCGTACTGGTCAGGACGAAAGACGCCTTCACGGGCAGGCCGATGAAATCTCCCAGGGTGATGTCCCCCTGCCGGTCCAGGGAAGCGAACGGGCACTTGAAGCATGCCTCACGAAGGGTCAGGCCGGAAAGGTAGCCCCAGAAATACGGGCTTTTTTCAGACGGCCGGTCGTGCACGCAGCGGTCGCCGTCCCACAGGGTAAGATGGTAATCGCTGCCGGCATCCCCGCGGAAACGTATATCGCTTATCCTTCCTTTGTACAAGCGGCGGAGCTCCTGCCGGAGATAATCCGGAGGCACCGTTCCGTGGCAGACCAGGTCTGCGCAGATGAGATTGCGGTAGTTTCTGAATCCCTTGAGGCCAGCGACCTGACAAGGAGTTCCCACAAACAGCACCAAGCGGCCCTGCTCCAGGAACAGCTTCATCTGTTCACGAGTCTCTGGAGAAAAAGTGGAGTGTACGTATTTTGAGCCCTTGAAGGGTTCAAGGTCATCTTCCGTCCATGAGACGACGGCTTCCATGTCTTTGTTCCACCTGGTCCCGAACACCACTCCGCCCTGCCTCAGGACCGCCCGCGAAAGGAGCGTCGCCACGCCGCCGGATGCGCAACGCGCCCGGTCCTGTGCATCAGGATTCCATGCTGCGTAACACTTCATCATCCGACTGTTTTCTTGAGTTGGGCGAATGCTTCATCCCTCATGGCCGAGACACGCTGCTGCATGGCCGCCTTGTCTGTCGGGGAAGGCATGGTACCGGACCAGATGCGGTCCTCCGCCGACAGGCGCCGGCACAGGTCATAAACCCTGTCATTCTGGGAATCGGGATCTGAATCCGAAAAACGTTTGAGGATGATGAATTCCCTCCCCAGGTTGGCGGAAAGGGCTACACCGTGATAGGAATCCGTCAAAACAAGCGCGGCATTGGCCAAAAGGCCGATGAATTCCCTGATTCCTGCGTCTCCGGCAAGCGTCACCGATGCTCCCGGCACGGAAAGGGAGAGCATGGGATTCTCTCCGGACGGCACGATAATTATGTTGGAGATGCCGGTCCTGGCAAGTATCCCTTCAGTCTCTTCGTGCCATTTGAGAAGGTAAACCAGCACATATGGCTCCTCCACGGCACCGGTGCCGATTTCCCTCCACTGGGATGCGGTCAGGAGGAAAGTGGGATCGGCGACTTGCACTATATCGTTCCTTCCCGTAATCCCGGATATTTCCCGCACTCCGGAAGCCTCGCGAAGCGAAATGGGGCCGAAGCCGGACAGGTACTCGCGGACTTTTTCCCTGTACTGCCCGGGTATGCTGCCCGTTCCGATGCTGGTAGAAAAAGCGGCTTTACGGCAGCCGTCGGCAAAAGCGAGGAACTCGAAAGGCTGGAAATGGTCCCTGCAGTTCCAGAGCTGGTCGCTGCCCGCCAGGAACAGTCCGGTGCTATCTTTAAGACGGCTCAGATCCCTTTTGGTAACTACGTAATATACAGGTATTTCCTTCTTGCAGAACTGACGGATACGGCGGATCTTGACAGGCCAGGGCGCCGGCTCCTGCTTCCAGAAACGCCGGATGCCGTGTTTGCGGTTCCAATTGTCCTTGACGGCTTTCAGGTTTACAGGATCCAGATACCGGAATACCACGAAGGGATCCGTGCCCAGGAAACGCAGGGCGCGGACCGTGGCATACGCCTGGATCGTCGTTCCGTAGTTGGGGGTGTTGAACCATGTTACCAGGGCCACGCGCGGCTTGCCGGGAACAGGGGCCGAGAAGCCGTCCCTGGCGCCCCTGATTATCGCCTTGAGCTTTGGAACCAGCGGCTTCTCCCCAAGTATGATCCTGGGGACCCTGTGCCAGACCCAGGTGCGCACGAACACCCTTTTGAGGGAGCGCGCGATCTTCCCGTACTCCCGAAAGACCAGGATATGGTTCCTGAAGATGGTATATAAACGCTGAGGGGGATAATTGTAAACGTAGAAAAGCCCCTTTACCCTCTGCCTGTTGCCGAAGCGGTGGATCAGGCTTCCGGCGCCGAGACGGTACGAGTGTATCCCCATAGATTCTGCGTGAAGCACGAAATCCACATCCAGGCAATCGACCTTGAAATCGGTTCTCCATCCGCCTATCCTCTTCAGGAGATGCACGGGGATAAGCATCCCGGAGGTAATGAGATTCAGTACCTGCACGTAGTCCGGCTGGGGCCTTTCATCCAGGCGGGCGCCGTACAGTCCCTCGGGAGCGTCTTCACTGAGGGCGAGCGAGAGAAAGGACGGGAAATCCTTCCAGACCGAGTCCTGGTCCATGGTCAGGAGATAATCATACCCATGGCTGACGGCATAAGCTGCCGCAAAATTCAAAGCGACGCTGATACCCTGATTGGTCTCATCCCCAGCCGGTTCCGTCTTTGGGAAATACGCGTCGAAAGGGGAATTCCGCCAGAGAAGGATATGGTCGACACAGTCCGAGAAAGAAGCGATGTTTCTCGCCAGCAATTCCGGGTCGGGATTATAAAGGACCACCACTGCAAGTATCCTCTTCTTCATCGCTTATCCTGTTTATTGCGGATGATATGGCTCCTGACGAAAGACTTCTCCCCTTCCGTAAGGCCTCCGAGCCAGATTCCGGCGCCGGATGCCAGCAGGCCCGCTGCGGTTACGGCAATGAATCGCCACCATACGGGAGGGACAAGCAGGACGATGGGGATTACTGCGACTGCGGCGGGAACGGCTGCCCAGAGGACGGGCAGGATGGCTTTCTTCAGATAGAGCGCGGGAGGGAAACCGGTATCGTGATGCGCAATCATCAGCATCGCAATCCCCTTGAACACATAGCAGACGGCAAAAACGGCATAACCGGTCCAGGCCTGGGCGCCCAGTCTGTACAGCAGCCAGGTAACGGGGAAGACCAGGACGGCTATTCCGCTGGTGATCAGGTAGAAACGCTTCATGCGCCCGTTTGCCTGCTCAAGCACGATTATCGTATTGGGCGTAAAATCAATCAGGAAGCACAGGAGGGCCAGCCTGGTGAAACGGGCCGCCTCCGGAGGGGCGCTTCCCAGCCACAGGGTGAGAATCGACTCGGAGTCTGTGAAAAACGGAATTGCTATTATCCAAAGTATCCAGAAATAATACTTGGAGCCTTTGCATACGAGGTCGAAGGCATAGTCCCTGTCGCCCTTGGCGTAGGATTTCGTAAGCTGGGGATTCAGCGCCGTGGCGATGTTTGTGGCAAACTGCCTCACGACCTGGTCCACCTTGTCTGCAACGCCTCTGGCGGCATTCACGCCTACGCCGAAGAACAGGTTCATCAACTGGTTGATACCCTGGGTATTGAGCATGTAGGCGCCGGACCCGAAAAAGTTCCAGCCGGCAAATGCACCCATTTCCCGCACCAGGGCGCCGTCATACCTTATGCGGCCACGGGTCTCCGGGAAATGCCTGCGGGCATACAGCGCATATGCCGTACGCACCAGGAGCCCGACGGCAAGGAGGCAGAACGCATATACGGCCAGTTTGTCCGCTGCGGAATAAAAGACCGCAGCCGCCACGCCCATCTTGAAAACGGCCTCAAGCACGGAGATGTACGCATAGGCCTTCATGTGTTCATGCGCGATGATGACGGACATGAAAGGGACGGACATCAGATTGACGACCATCAGCGCCAGAGAAGTGTGGAGAACCGTTTCCGCAGGGCCCATGCGCCCGTCCGGAATGACCATCTTATGGTGAAGGTACCACAGCCCCCCGGTCTCCATGAACAGTATTACCAGCAGGCTGAAAAAGGCCATTATGAGCACGCTGGTGCCGAAAACGGTTTTCAGCCGTTCCGCGTCCCCACGGCCAAGGCTTACAGTGATATACCTGCCTATGGCGGTGTTGACGGTAGTAAGGACTATGGAGAAGATGGTGACTACACCGCCCACGGCACTGTACACTCCGTAGTCCGAGACGCCCAGGGACCTCAGGATAATCCTATATGTAAAAAGCCCGATGACCAGCATCGCCAGCATACGGACATATAGGAATACGGTGTTTTTTGCCACTCTGCGGCTATTTTCCGAAATCTCTGCCATCAATTTGCGAAGATACAAAAAAATTGTATATTTGCAGTCCGCCTGCAGGATTAGCACATCGGTAGTGCATTGGCTTCCCAAGCCAAGGAGGAGGGTTCGACTCCCTTATCCTGCTCCCACAAAAAAAGCCACCCGCTCATGCAGGTGGCTTCATTCGTATTGCGGGGAGTGCTTACTCCGCGGGTTTCACGGGTTCCGAGGGGACCTCGGGAGCCGCGACGGGTGCGGGCTGGGCAGCCGCCTGTGCGGCCTTCTTCTCCTTGCTCTTCTTGCCGAGGAACCAGATGAGGCCGGCAGCTATTGCAATCAGCACTATCGCAAGCACGGGCCTGTAGAAGAGCCATGCGATGGCGATAACCACCAGCGACCATGCGAATGCCAGGATGCCTGCCACGAGGTTGACTCCGAGGTTGGCGATGTTGCCGAGGAACGGGAGCACCTTGAGGAGGGCGGTGATGATGTTGAAGATGTTCTTGAAGCCCCAGAAGACCAGCAGGATGCCGAGGATACGGAGTATCCAGCCCATGGTCTTGTTGGAGGCGTGCTCGTTGGCGAACATCTCGTCCATGCTCACGGTACCGTCCTCGAGGGTGATGAGGCTGTAACCGTTCTTTGCGGTGAACTTGCCGAAGGTGCTGCCGTTGACCACGGCGAGGATGGACACGTCGCCGGGAAGTACCTGCTTGAAGGTCACGCGAACGTCGCCCACGGTAGGTGCGTTGGGGTTCACGCCGATGTAGAGGACGTTGCCGGCCGGATGCATGAAGTTCTGCGTGGCGGAAACGTTGTACACGCGGTGGAACTCATCCTCGTAGTACTTGGCGACCTCGGGCTTGAGCTCCACGTTCAGGGGCTTGGCGTTGTTCATCTGGCTGATGAGGCTCTCCGGGAAGGTGTAGGCGCCAAAGCTGACGTTCTCCGCCTGCACGGTCTTGTCCTCGACGTTCAGGAGGATGTCGTTGTCGATGCCGCGGTAATCGGGATCCTCAAAGCTGGAGGAATTCACGGGGCTGCTGACCCACTCCTTGCTGTAGGTGTAGGTGGTGATGGTCTCCTGGCCTCCGCCGACCTTGTCCTTGGTCTCTGAGTGCTGATGCTCGACCCACTGATAGTACTCGGAGGTGCGGATGAGCTTGATGGCGTTCACGCTGATGTCGAACTGGCCCTCGTTGAGGATGTCCTCGGTGCCGGCAAAGCCGCTGGCGTGAATCATCTTGCCGTCGTACTCAGCATCTACTGCATCGATGGAAGGAAGCTCGACGCAGACGCCCTGCGCCTCTTTGAGCATCCTGGTGGTCTTTACGGTGCGGCCCTCGTTCCAGAAGAGGAGGACGGTACCGGCGATAAGCATGACGAAGCCCATGGCCACGCCCGAGAGGGCGTTCTTAAGGCGTCCGCCGTAGGATGTTGTAGTTACTTTCTGGTATGCCATAATTATTCAACTTTTTCAAAGAGCATGGGATAAACGCCGTCGGTAGCGATGGAGCTCGCGAGGCTGAAATTGGTATAGTTTTCGCCACCGTGATAGAGAGTCTTGTTTGTCGCAACATGTTTTACAACGACAGTCCAGTCTTCATTGAATTCTACGGTAAAGTCATGTCCATAGCTGTCTCCGATCTGGAAGGTGCCGTCATGCTCGGTATCGGCTCCGAGAAGCCTGCCGTCAGACATGGCAATCGAATAACCATCGTCAGTAGCGGTAAATACAAACTCCAGCTGAGGGTTGGGGCTCTTGGTTATCGTGTTGCCGGAAACAGTTACCTCAGAACCGTCCAGACGGCCGTAGGTCTTGTTGGCAGCAAGGTTGGAGGCTGCATATGACTTGCCACTCGGATTGTTGGCCACAATGAGATAAGTCTTTCCGCTTGTGATCGTGCCTGTCTTAACGTACGAGGCCTGTTCACCGCTTTGCTTGGCGGTAATGGTATCAACGAAGAATACAACCTCCTTGGTGGTTTTATTATAGAGGCTCCATCCGTAAACATAACCGGTCAGAGTGTAGGTTACACCGCTCTCGGGAGTTGTTCCATTTGAATCCTGCGCATACAGTTTCACATCTCCGGCACCGTCAACTGAATACATGTAACTTCCTTCAAAGGTGGCTTCCAATGTAACCTTGGCGGCATTGTTCGTAGCTTCATAAGCAGCAGCGAACTGAGCTCCCGTCCATGCGACAGGACTGGTGACAGAACCGGTAGTGTTCTTCTTGGTAACAGTTACGGCGTTGGACGCGTTGTTGTTGAAGCGAATCATGTTCTGGCCGGTGGTAACATTACCGGAAATATCTACTACGTCACCTTTCTTGAGTCCAAGGGCGGCAAGCGCTTCCGATGTCTTATCGTACCTCACAAGAATGACACCGGTGTTATCTTTTGCGATAAAATGGGATGCGCCCACCCAGTCGACTACGACGTTGGAAACGGCCCTGTTATTACCGGCAGTGAGTTCGGAGATACTGACTGTGGTAGCCTGGGCAGGTGCGGACTGCTTGACGGTCACTTCCCTTGTTACGGTAGCGTCGGTAGCGTGCTTGACTACAAAAGTGGTAGTACGCTCCTCACCGGTATTGGCAGAGGCGGAAATGTTGATCTTTGTATTGTCGGTGGCGTCCTTCTCTACGGTAAGCCAGCTGGCAGATGAAGTCTTGTCTATGCTCCATGCCGCCTTGTTGGAAGTAACCGTTATGCTGGTTGCTGTTCCAGCCGCTGCCAAAGTAACGGTAGATGCGCTGAGCGTAAGGGTATTCGCCTCTTCCTCGGGCGAGAGTGTGCCGCTTCCTGTGTACTTGACCTCGACGGCAGTGATCTTGATCTGACCGTTCGTGGCGGTTCCGGAATTGCCGACAGTATAGTAAACAGAAGTGCCGGTGACATCCATCGCGGTACCGCTCTCGATAACCTTATCGCCTTCTTTAAGGACTCCGGTATTGGACACATTGAACGTAAGCTTGACAGACTTGAGGCTGCATCCGCTGGCGACCTTGATGGTCAGGTTGCCGCCCTTGGCCTGATACAGGCGCCAGTCGGTATTGGGTTCTCCCCAGAACGATCCGCAGTTGTCGTCGCCGGAAGTGAGCATGCGTACGGCATCAGAGAGATCAAGGACCTTGTACATGAAAATGTCCTTGTCTGCGGAAATGGTGCAGTTGTGCGCCTTGGCATAGTCGTACATGGAAGTGGAAACGGTGGTGACGCCCGGTTCATCCTGGGGAAGGGTTACGGACACGCCCACTTTCTTCATCTTGCCTGCAGTAAATACGCACTGAGGGCCGCTGGGATGAAGTTCAACGTCAACGGATTTGTTTTCTCCGCCGAGAGTGAACTCAACGTTGACCTTGAGGGCCTCGGTCGAGCTCTGGGTGAAAGGCTTCACGGCAAGATAAAGCTTGCCGCTTGCTCCGGCGGCGAGGGCGCCGTTGGTTACTTTCACGGTTGCGGATTTCTTGACGTTAGTATCTGACTTGGGAGTATATTCAGGGGTTCCCGAGGCAAATGCGATATAATACGATCCGATGATGTCTTCACTTGCGGTGAGGGTTGCAGACTTGACAACGATGTCCGAACCGGTGTCGTTGGTGAGGTTGAGCTCGACTGCGGAGGTAAGGTGCTTCATTGCTATGCTGACTTCCGAAATCTCGCCTTCAGCGATACCGTACAGAGGGCAGACAGTACCGCAAAGGGCCTCGGTGGAATTGAACTCACTCTGGGTAATCCCCCTGGTATCGCCCACATAAGTGTAGCCGTCGGTCTGGGCGGCAGGAGTGGCGATATTTTTGTTGTAGGGATACAGGGCATACCACTTGAGGCTCCCGGCAGGAGCGTTTGCAACTGCGAAGGAAGCGCTCTTGGTGCCTTCTCCGCCGGAGATGGTTACCTCGCCGAGGCTTTGGTAGGAAGCTGAACCGTAGAAGAGGTTGATCTTGTCTCCGGCTGCCCAGAATGTACCCATTCCGCTGGCTGAAGTCTTGGTGTCGTCTGCCATGGAAACATGGATGTAAGAGATACCGCTGATGGTAGGAGCATCTACACCGGCTTCCTTGACCTGGCAGTTTGTGAGGGAAATGACGGCTGCCGCCATGAGCCCTGCGAATGCGAACAACTTTTTCATAGGGCTAGATATTGCTTCCGTCATCATCATACACCCAATCCTCTGTGGATGCGTCAGACAAGCTATCACAAATGATAGCACCTGCAATAGCGCAGGAATCGCAGTCGGGAACCTGATAGGCCCTTCTTGCGGTGTTCTTGTAGTTGAAAGTCATAAAACTATATTGGGTTTATAGAATTCCTACAGTTTACAAAGTTATGTATTCCCTCCGACAAAGCCAAAAACTTTGTTTATATTTGTGAACACGTTATCAACATCATGAAGTACGATGTAATAGTCATCGGCGGAGGCGCATCCGGCCTCATGGCCGCATACAGCGCAGCACGCCGGGCAACCGACGACGGCAAGTCCCTGAGGGTCTGCGTATTGGAAAAAATGCCCCGCCCCGCCCGCAAGGTGATGATCACCGGAAAGGGCAGGTGCAACTTCACCAACGTCAAAGACTGGGGGTCATTCTCCGCACACATCAGGGCCGGGGCCCAGTTCGTACGCCCGGCGTGGCGGAACTTCCCTCCGGACAGGGTTGTCGGGTTCTTCGAGTCCGCCGGCATGCCGGCCGTAATCGAGCGCGGAGACCGCGCGTACCCAGCATCGTACCGTGCCTCCGACGTGGTGGACACACTCGTGCGCGAATGCCTTGGTGTCGGGGTGAAGATAGAGACGGAGGCGGAGGTGGCAGAGATTTCTCGGCAAGCTCGAAATGACAGCGGGATATCTCGAAATGACAGCGGGATCTCTCGAAATGACAGCGGGATCTCTCGAAATGACAGCAAGAACGCTCGAAATGACAGCGGGATCTCTCGAAATGACAGCAAGGACGCTCGAAATGACAACGATAATGTCATCCCGACCGAAGCGCAGCGGAGCGGAGGGATCTCAGGTTTTACAGTCCGCCTTGCAGACGGAACGGACCACGTATGCAGCAAGCTGATCATCGCGACCGGCGGCCTAAGCTATCCCGCCACCGGCAGTACCGGCGACGGCTTTTCCTGGGCGCGGGCCCTCGGCCACACCGTCACGCCGCTGTTCCCGTCGCTTACCGCGCTGGTGCCGAAGGGGTACAAGGATGGGGCGGGAGCTGCGCTCAAGCATCATATAGACAGGGCGACGCCGATGACCGAATTCGGCCAGAAACTCTGCGGAGTGTCACTCAAAAACGTAAACGTAACGCTGCTGGTTCAGGGCACGCCGGTGCAGGAAGAATTCGGCGACATAGACTTCACAGACGGCGGCATCGAGGGGCCGACAGGATTCCAGCTCAGCCGCAAGGCCGTCAAGGCCCTGGTCAACGGCTCAAAGGCCGCCGTCGTACTCGACCTCAAGCCAGGCGTCAGCCTCACGGAACTGACCGTCCGCGTAAAAGAACTCTGGAGCGAAATCGACCGCGACCCCCGCAGCCAGCGCCTGCGCGAAAAGGAGCGCTGCCGCATACTCCTCGGCAAGCTCATGCCCTGGGAACTCATCCCCGCATTCACCGCCGCGCACCCGGAAATAATCACCCTCGAACGCCGCGGCCGCGCCGACACAAAGGTATGGGTAAACCTCGTCAGCATCGCCAAAGCCCTGAAAGAGTGGAAGTTCGACATTGAAGGATACGTCGGATGGGAGCGCGCCGTCATCACCGCCGGAGGAATCAGCACAGACGAGGTCGTCCCCAAGACCCTCGAGTCCCGCCTCGTCCCCGGACTCCACTTCTGCGGCGAAGCCCTCGACATAGACGCCGACACCGGAGGATATAACCTCCAGCTGGCGTTCTGTACCGGCTGGCTGGCCGGACAGAACGCCGCTGGATGCTAGCGCATCCGCTGATCAGCTTTTAAAAAACTTATCGATCTCTTTGATGGTCTGCGACAGGGCGAAGATGGCTACGCGGTCGTAGTCCTCTATGCGGGTGTCACCAACGGCGATGAACGAATCGCTGCCCCTCACGACACCGGCGATGATGGCGTTACGCGGGAAATTGAGTTCCTTCAGGGGCGCCTTGGTGATGGCGCTGCCGGGAGCGACAGTATATTCGATGATTTCCGCATCGCTACCCGTCATGTACTTGACGAATCGCGCCTTGCCCGAAAGCGTAAACTTGAAGATCCTGCCGGCGGTGATAAGTTTCTTGTTGATGACCGTATCCACGCCCATCTCCTCGGCCAGACGTATATACTCGATATTCTCGACCTCGGCCACGGTGCGCTCCACGCCGAATTTCTTTGCCACCACGCAGCACAGCACGTTGCTCTCGTCGCTTTCCGTAAGTGCTATGAAAGCGTCGTAATCACGGATTCCCTCCTCGTAGAGGAAGTCCGAATTGGAACCGTCGCCGTTGATTACCATGACGTTGTCCGGCAGACGCTCGGAAAGGTCGGCGCAACGCTCCTTGTCCTTTTCTATGATCTTGACCAGCGACATCTGAGACGCCAGGGCGCGCGCAACCATCTCTCCCACGGGGGTGCCTCCCAGTATCATCACCCGTCCGATGGGCTTCTCCGCCTTGCCGAAGTACTTGAAGATGCTCTTCATGCCTTCGCGCTTGGAAACGGTGAAAACGAGGTCCCCGAACTTGAACGTGGTGTCGAACTTGGGAATTATGGTGACGTTCTCCCTGGAGATGGCGATTATGCGGAAAATGCTGGTTTCCTCCGGCGTCATCATGCGGATGAACTCTTCCAGCTTGAGATCGACCATCGGCGAGTCCTCATCTATCTTGAACACGGATATCTGCAGCTTGCCATGGGCGAAGTCCATGGAATCCATGCTCGACACGTGCTTGAGGGAATTGACTATCTCGTCGGCGGCGGTCTTCTCGGGATAGAACATCAGCTCGATACCCAACTCCTTGAACAGCAGGCGGTTCTCTGCGGTAAGATAATCCTCGTCGTTGATTCTGGCGATGACCTTCCTGGCCCCCAGCTGCTTGGCGAGCAGGGCCGAGACAATATTGACCTCCTGCGTAGTAAACGGGAATACGGCGATGAAAAGGTCCGCCTTCGCAGCCCCGGCCTCGCGAAGGGCGAATACGGAGGTGGGGACGCCCTTGCAAATGCCGACGTCTGCATAGGAACTGAGTGCGGCCAGACGCCCGGAATCGGAATCGACTACGGTGACGTCGTTGGTCTCGGCACGAAGCATTTTGGCGAGATGGGAGCCGATTTCACCTGCTCCCGCGATGACTATCTTCATACGACTTGAGGTATCTGAATATGCCCGCTCCCCTGAGCAGACTGTGCAAAATTACACAAAGTTTCCAATATCCCGCAACCGTGGCGCGCCCGGAACGTGCATACGCTCCCCTGCCCCGCAGTTTCCTGTAGCCCCTGTGCCCCTTTGCCACGGCACGGGCATAGGCGGTCTTGCCGGAAAACAGGTAAACGGCCGCAGTGACCCAGTCCAGCATACGGCGGAACAGGATACGCATCCTGGCGCGGAAAGCCCCGACAGTAAGCGGCAGGTTGTTCTCCAGCAGCAGGAGGTTGTTGCGGTAGTTCAGCTCCAGCTTGAAAGGCGAATCGGGCTTGAGGGTGCCGCCGCCGAGGTGCCATACGCAGCTGTCCGGGACCACAGTGACGGCATAGCCGGCAAGGGCGGCACGCCAGCAGTAATCGATCTCTTCCATGTGCGCGAAGAAGCGCCGGTCGAAGCCGCCGAGACGTCTCCAAAGGCTGCTGCGGGTAACCATGCACGCCCCGCTCACCCAGAGTACGTCTTCAGGCGTATCGTACTGACCCTCATCGGGTTCCGTAAGCTGAAGCACGCGTCCCCGGCAGAAAGGGAAGCCGAAGTAGTCGAGCCTTCCGCCCGCCGCCCCGGCATATTCGAACCGGTCCAGCTTCTCATACCCGCCGGCCTCCGTGCCCACGAGGGCGTGAAGCTTGGGGCCGCAGACCCCGCACTCCGGATGCGCGTCCATATATGCGACAAGCGGCTCGAGCCAGCCGGGGCTCACCAGTATGTCTGAGTTGATGAGGACGAAGTACTCGGCGTCTGTCTGTTCGAGCGCCCTGTTGTACCCCCCGGTGAACCCGAGGTTCTGCCCGATGGGGATGGTGCGCACCTGCGGAAATTCGCGAGAGAGCAGCTCCAGGGAGCCGTCGGTCGAGCCGTTGTCTGCAACTACTACGGAGGCTCCGGGAGGGCACGACTCCAGCAGGGGCGGGAGGAACGCCTTCAGGTAAGCCTCTGTGTTCCAGTTGAGTATGACAACGGCGGTACGCATCTTTACTTCCCGCAGTCTCCGTCGCAGTTGCAGTCGCCGCCTTCCTTACAGTCGCATCCGCCTTCTTCCTTATGGCATTCGCCCTTGTGGCATTTCTTGCCCTTGGGGCAGCCGCCCTCGTCTTCCTCCGGCGGGAGATATTCGCCGTGAAGGCCTTCCTTTAACTCCTTCTCAGTGGCGGGACGAACGGATTCCACCTTTCCGCTGAAATTCAGCGTCTTGCCGGCCATGGGATGATTGAAATCCATGAGCACATGGTCTTCGGCCACTTCCTTGATGGTACCGCGCACCACCTGTCCGGCGCCGTTGAGCATGGGAAGGATGCGTCCCGGAACAAGCAGGTCGGTAACCAGCTTGCCCTGCACCTGGAAGGCCTCGATGGGGACGGATACGAGATAACGGGGGTCGTACTTTCCATATCCCTCCTCAGGGCTGAGGGTGAATTCAAAAGTGTCTCCGGGTTCCTTCTCCTCGAGGGAAGCCTCGAATTTGGGGAGAAGCATTCCGGAACCGTGGATGTATTCGAGAGGGGCGTCGGAAGCGGCCTTGTCGGCAAGCGATCCTTCGACGTGAAGTTCGTAGCTCACGGCTACTACATGGTCTTTGCGGACTTTCATTTCTTTTTGACTTAAAATGCAAAGTTAAACATATTTTTAATATCTTTGTAGTCCGTATGGAATACGGATTCGACAACAACAAATACCTCAAAATCCAGTCCGAACACATCAAGGAGCGCATCGCGCGCTTCGGCGACAAGCTTTACCTTGAGTTCGGCGGCAAGCTCTTCGACGACAACCACGCGAGCCGCGTACTTCCCGGTTTCCAGCCGGACAGCAAGCTCCGCATGCTCATGCAGCTTGCAGACGAGGCGGAGATCCTCATCGTCATAAGCGCAATCGACATCGAGCGCAACAAGGTGCGCGCAGACCTCGGAATCACCTACGACATGGACGTCCTCCGCCTTCGCGCCGAGTTCGAGAGCCGCGGCCTGCTGGTGAGCGGAGTAGTCATCACCCATTACAACGGCCAGTCCAGCGCAGACGCCTACAAGGAAAGGCTCAACCGCCTCGGCATACAGGTCTATTTCCTCCATAACATAGAAGGATACCCGGAAAACGTCGCCCTCATAGACTCGGAAGAGGGATTCGGCCGCAACGACTACGTCAAGACCACCCGTCCGCTGGTCGTCGTAACGGCCCCCGGCCCCGGCAGCGGCAAGATGGCCACATGCCTGAGCCAGCTTTACCAGGAGCACAAGCGCGGGATCAAGGCCGGATACGCCAAGTTCGAGACCTTCCCCGTCTGGAACCTCCCCCTCAAGCACCCCGTGAACCTCGCATACGAAGCCGCCACCGCAGACCTCAACGACATCAACATGATCGACCCGTTCCATCTGGAGGCCTACGGCAAGACTGCTGTCAATTACAACAGGGACATAGAAATCTTCCCTGTCCTGAGCGCACTGTTCGAGGGCATTTACGGCGAGAATCCGTACAAGTCGCCCACAGACATGGGTGTCAACATGGTCGGCTTCTGCATTTCAGACGAAGAAGTCTGCAAGCGCGCCTCCATGGATGAGATCATCCGCCGCTATTACACGGCTCTGGGACGCCTTGCCAAGGGCGACGGGAACGACTCTGAAGTCAAGAAAATCGCCCTCCTGATGAAGCAGGCCGGCATTTCCACCGCATGGCGCAAGACCACCGTAGCCGCCTACGAGCGCAAGCTCGAGGAGGGCGGAGTCGCCTGCGCCGCCATCGAACTGCCGGACGGCACCATCATCACAGCCCGCACTTCCCCGCTCCTCGGGCCCAGCGCCGCGCTCATACTCAACGCCGCCAAGCACCTCGCCGGCATACCCCACGAGGTCAAGCTTATCCCCCAGGAGATGATAGAGCCCATACAGCGCACCAAAGTTGACCTGCTGCACGGGCACAACCCCCGCCTCCACACAGACGAAGTCCTCGTAGCCCTGTCCATGCTCAGCCGCACAGACGACAACTGCCGCCGCGCCCTTGACGCGCTGCCCCTTTTCGAGGGCTGCCAGGTGCACTGCACCGTACTGCTCAGCGAGGTGGACCGCAAGGTCTTCAAGAAACTCGGCGTGGGACTGACCTGCGACCCCATAAAGAAATAACACGATATGATAGGATTTCTCAAACAGCCCGCCTACAAACCCGAGACGACGGGCCCGGAAGCCGACGCCAGATACAAACGCATGCGTCTCCAGGTATTCCTGGGCGCCTTCATAGGTTACGCCGGTTTCTACCTGGTTCGTAAGAACCTGTCCCTTGCCATCCCCTTCATGGCGCCCCTGGGATTCCAGAAGGCGGAACTGGGCTTCGTCCTGGGTGTGAATGCCGCAGCATACGCACTCTCCAAGTTCCTCATGGGCAGCGTGAGCGACCGCTCCAACGCCAGGGTATTCCTCCCTTTGGGGCTGATACTCAGCGCCTTGTCCATGGCGTTCATGATCGTACCGATCCAGTGGATAGGCGCAGACCATAAAGCCCTCGCCATTCTGGTGATGGGCGTGATGAACTTCCTCGTAGGATGGTTCAACGGCATGGGATGGCCTCCGTGCGGCCGCGTCATGACGCACTGGTTCTCCGTAAATGAACGCGGTACCAAGATGTCCATCTGGAACTGCGCACACAACGTCGGCGGCGGCCTTGTCGGCCTCATGGCCACTTACGGTGCCATATGGTTCGGCAGCTGGTTCTACGGCGCCAACGAGCAGATGTACTTCCTCATCGGCACATTCGCATTCCCCGCCGCAGTGGCTCTCCTGATAGCCGTCCTGGCCTTCATCCTCCTCCGGGACACCCCGCAGTCCTGCGGCCTCCCCTCCATCGAGAAATGGCGCAACGACTACCCCAAGAACTACTCGGAGAAGCACGAGGAAACCCTTTCCACAAAGGACATCTTCTTCAAATACGTCCTCAACAACAGGTTCCTCTGGTTCATCGCGCTGGCCAACGCCTTCGTGTACATGGTCCGATACGGCTGCCTCGACTGGGCCCCCACCCTCCTTACGGAAAAGGGCATCGACCTCAAGTCCATGGGCTGGGCCTATTCGGCATACGAGTTCGCCGCCATACCCGGCACCATCATCTGCGGATGGCTGTCAGACAAGGTCTTCCATGGCCGCAGGGCCCTTCCCACCATGCTTTTCATGGCTGTCGTCGCCGTATTCGTACTTCTGTACTGGCAGTTCATAGACAACATAACCGTCGTGATGATCTGCCTCATCGGCATAGGATTCTTCATCTACGGCCCCGTCATGCTCATCGGCGTGCAGGCCCTGGACCTCGCCCCCAAGAACGCTTCCGGCACCGCTGCCGGCCTCACCGGTTTCTTCGGCTACTTCTTCGGCACCTTCCTCCTCGCCAACTGGATCCTGGGCGCCGTGGCGCAGTCGTTCGGCTGGAGCTGGACCTTCATGCTGCTGCTTGTCGCATGCCTGCTCGCCATCTTCTTCATGGGACTGACGTACAAGGAAGAACAGTACCTCGTCAGGAAGGGGCGCTGACAAATTGGCAGTAAAGGGAGCGTGGCAGAGTATTTGCGCCCCTTTAAGGAAACGCACAGACATGGCAGAAAAGAAAAACACAGATAAGAAAGCTTCCGAGAAGCCCTCGGCAAGCGACAAAAAGATAGAAGCCCTCAACGCCGAGCTCGAAAAAGCCCGCGCCGAGGCAAAGGAAGCGGCAGATAAAGCCGCAGCCGGCAAAGACGACTACCTGCGCCTCATGGCCGAGTTCGATACCTTCCGCCGCCGCAGCGCGGAAGAAAAGCTCTCGCTGGTGAGTTCGGCGGCGGCAGACACCATCAAGGGCCTGCTTCCGGTTCTGGACGACTGCGAGCGCGCGATGCAGATGCTCGAAGGCTCGTCAGACGAGGCTGCCCGCGAAGGCACCGC
This sequence comes from Bacteroidales bacterium, assembly GCA_017551425.1. The sequence goes on from JAFZLQ010000073.1 coordinate 20,607, forward strand.
GCTGATTTACAACAAGTTGATGGAGTACCTCAAGACCCGCGGCCTGAGTGTAATAGAAGCCCGCGGCCAGAAGTTCGACACCGATTTCCACGAGGCCGTGACCCAGTTCCCCGCCCCAAGCGAAGACAAGAAGGGCATGGTGCTCGACGTCATCCAGACGGGATATCTGCTCAACGGAAAGATTCTCCGTTATGCAAAAGTGGTCGTAGGAGCATAAGCATATGGCAGAGAAAAGAGATTACTACGAGGTTCTCGGCGTCGGCAAGGACGCATCGGCAGACGACATCAAGGGCGCGTACCGCAAGGCCGCGCTCAAATGGCATCCGGACCGCTGGGTAAGCGGCACCGACCAGGAAAAGAAGACCGCCGAGGAGAAGTTCAAGGAGGCCTCCGAGGCCTATTCCGTACTGAGCGATCCCGACAAGAAGGCCAAGTACGACCAGTTCGGTTTCGCAGGCGTTGACGGCGCCGGAGCACAGGACTGGAGCCAGGGATTCGGCAGCCTCAACGACATCCTCAACAACCTCTTCGGAGGTGCGTTCGGAGGATTCGGCGGGTTTGGCGGATTCGGCGGATTCGGCGGCGGTCAGCAGGGCCCCCGCACCATGCGCGGCAGGGATATCCGCACACGCGTCCGCCTCACCCTTGAAGAAATCGCAAAGGGCTGCACCAAGGAAGTCACCATCGAGCGCAACCGCCCCTGCCCCGACTGCGACGGCCGCGGCACCAAGAACTCGTCGGACATCAAGACCTGCCCCACCTGCAAGGGTACGGGCCAGGTGCAGAACGTCGTCAACTCGTTGTTCGGCCGTACGATGACCTATGCCACATGCCCGCAGTGCGGCGGTGAGGGCAAGATAGTCAGCAATCCCTGCTCCCGTTGCAAAGGCACCGGCCTCGAGCGCAAGAGGGAGACCGTCAGCGTACGCATTCCCGCCGGCGTGGAAGACGGCATGCAGATAACCGCACGCGGCGAGGGCCATGCCGCGGCACGCGGCGGAGTCAACGGAGACCTGCTCCTGC
>JAFZLQ010000074.1 GCA_017551425.1 Bacteroidales bacterium
CCGAAATCTCGATTCTTTCCTGCTGTGAAGCCTTTATCTTTTCTTCGATGACGGGGACGAGTTCCTTGTGGATGCGGAGGTAGTTGTCCAGGTTCTTGGAAACGAAGTCGTTGATGAAGCTGCGGATGGTGGGACCGATGTCCGTATGGATGGCGCCGTCCTTGTCCCGCGTCTGCTTCTCCCACATGTAGTTGCTGCCGAGCTTGGTCTTGGTCTGGCCCTCGAAGTTGGGCTCCTGGATCTGTATGCTGATGGCGCCCACGATGCCCTGGCGGCAGTCCGCCGGCTCGTAGTTCTTCTTGAAGAATTCCTTGAGGGTCTTGGCTATAGCCTCGCGGTATGCTGCCAGGTGCGTGCCGCCGTCGCGGGTGTTCTGGCCGTTGACGAAGGACGCTATGTTCTCTCCGTAGGCGTTGCCGTGGCTGAGAACGATCTCTATGTCTTCACCCTCCAGGTGGATGGGGGGATACAGCGGTTCCTCCGTGAGGTTCTCGTTCACGAGGTCGAGAAGGCCGTTCTCGGACTTGTAGGAAGTGTCGTTGAGAGTGAGGGTGAGCCCGCGCTTGAGGTACGAATAATTCTTGACCATGGTCTCGACGAAATCCATGTTGTAGTGGAAGTCGCCGAACATCATGGTGTCCGGGTAGAACTGCACCAGGGTGCCGTTTTTCTCTTTGGTAGTATCCTTGCCGCTTTCCTTGAGCTCGCCCCTTTCGAACCGAGCCCAGGAGCACTCGCCGTCGCGGTACGAGCATACGTAGAAACGCTCGCTGAGGGCGTTCACGGCCTTGGTGCCCACGCCGTTGAGGCCTACGGACTTCTTGAAGGCTTTGTCGTCGAACTTACCGCCGGTGTTGAGTATGCTGACGGCTTTAACGACGGAGTCCAGGGGGATGCCGCGGCCGTAGTCGCGTACGCTCACCTCGTTGTCTTCTATGCGGATCTGGACCTGTTTGCCATAGCCCATGGCATATTCGTCGATGGAGTTGTCCACCACCTCCTTGAGGAGTACGTAGATGCCGTCGCCCTGGTTATTGCCGTTCCCGAGGCGGCCGATATACATACCCGGACGCATCCTTATGTGTTCTACGCCTTCAAGGGTGATGATATTGTCGTCTGTATATTTGACCTGTTCTGCCATTGCGGTTAGTTCTGAAATCCTACAAATATAGCAAGAATAGCGTAAAACGGCAAAAAAAGCAACAGCCTCCGGCAGACCGTGGCCGCCCATGGCCACGTGAATGGGAGGGGCCCACGCTTGCGTGGGAGGGATGGAGCGAAGCGGAAGTCTGCCGGAGGCGCTGCTTTTTTTACAACCGTTTTACGCGGTTTACCTGACGTAACGCGGAGATCTGCGAGATGACTTTGTCCAGCTCCAGATTGGAAGGCACCAGGATGCGCATCGTGATCTCGGAGGTTCCGGCGCGGGGGTTCTCCGACACGTTGAATGAACGGATGGAGGCGCGGAACTGCCCGACCACGTCCATGATGGCACTGAGCACCGAATGCTCTGGATCCGCGGTGACCTGAAGCGTCGCAAGGAAGCTTCCGGCCGTCGCGGACTCCTGCCATACCACGCGCTGGATGCGGTAGGGATAGCGTTCCATAAGGCGGGCGGCGTTGGGACACGACATGCGGTGGATCTTGATTCCGGCGCTGCGGGTGACGAAGCCGAAGACATCGTCTCCGAACACGGGGTTGCAGCATGCCGCCATACGGTAGTCGAGACCCTTGACGTCCTTGGCGCTCAGCACCAGAATCTGCTCTCCGCTGTTGCTGAAGGGCATGGACGTCTCTTTGTGGACGGTGGCGGCCTGGACTTCCTCGTGCGTGCCGGAGGCCTTTTCCTGTATGAATGCCTTGATGTCGTTGACATCCACCGAGCCGTCCGCAATCGCCGCCATGAACGGCATCACCGACTTGAAGCCGTGCGCCTTCATGTATTCGGCCTGCAGGGTGTCGTTGAATTCCAGCTTCCAGTTGCGCAGGCGCCTTTCCAGGATCTCGCGGCCCTCGGCGCTGCGCTTGCGCTCGTCGGCGTCCAGCTCCAGCTTTATCTTGCTGCGGGCCTTGCTCGTTACCACCCAGCCCAGCCAGTCGCGGTTGGGACGCTGGTTCTTGGACGTGAGGATTTCTACGGTGTCTCCCGTCTTCAGCTTCTCCTTTATCTGTACGGCCTTGCCGTTGATGCGGCCGCCGGAGCACCTGGCGCCCAGGCCGGAGTGTATGCTGAACGCGAAATCCAGCACCGACGACCCAGCCTTGAGCATGCGGAGCTCGCCGGTGGGCGTGAAGACGAAGATTTCCTTGTCCGGTGGGGCGGGAAGGTCTTCGGGCTTGGCCGACAGGGGGTTGACGAGGGCGTCGCGGACACTCTGCAGCCAGGTGGCGGTTGAAGTCTCCTGCTTGATGCCCTTGTACGACCAGTGGGCGGCGGGTCCGTTTTCCGCCACGTCGTCCATGCGCACGGTGCGTATCTGCACCTCCAGGTAGCTGCCCTGCCTGTTCTTGACTGTAATGTGGAGCGATTCGTATCCGTTGGGGCGGGGAGTCGTAACCCAGTCGCGCAGGCGTTTGGTGTCTGACTCGTACTCCTCGGTAACGTATGAGAACACCTGCCAGCAGAGCTTTTTCTCAAGCTCCCGGTCGGGCTCGCAGTCTATGATGAAACGGATGGCGAATACGTCGTACACGCCCTCGAAAGGCACTTTCTGCACCTGCATCTTGCGCCAGATGGACCATGCGCTCTTGGTGCGTATCTTCAGTTTGTACCGGATTCCGGCGTCGGACAGCTTCTTCTTGAGGGGCTCGATGAACTCCTCGGTCAGGCGCTCGCGGTCTTTCTCCGTTGCGCGCAGCTTGTTGGTGATGGCGCGGTACATTTCGGGCTCCACGTGGCGGAAATAGATATTGCCGAGCTCGCCGTTTATCTTGTACAGCCCAAGCTGGTGCGCAAGGGGCATATAGAGCATGAGGGTCTCCAGAAGCTTCTGGTCCCGCGACATCTTTGGGAACATGTCCAGATGGCGCATGACCTCCAGGCGGTCCGCTATCTTGAGCACGCTCACGCGCGGGTCTGTGCAGTACTGGACTATGAGTTTCTTGTAGTTTTCCGCCTCCAGCTGCGTGTCCTTGGGCTTGATGGTGGATATCCTGTCCAGGCCATCGACCATCAAGAGCACATCCTGGGGGAAAGAGCCCGTATCGACTTTGGCGCCGAAACGGCCGGCCTCGTGCAGGTACACGGCGGCAGCGCACTCGTCCGGCAGGCCGATCTCATCGGTCACGATACCGGCGACGCCGTCCGCATGGCCGATGAAAGGGGAGCCGTCGTAGCGGGTCTGGCCATCCAGAGCCTGCAGCGCTATCTGCCGCGCCTGATTGGATAAAGACTGTTCCATACCTGCAAATATAACAAAAAAACCAAGTCCGCAAATTGAACAATTATTGCTATTTTTGCAGTCCCAATGAAGTTCGAACTGGAATCGGCATACAAGCCCGCCGGAGATCAGCCGGCGGCCATAGACGGCCTCTGCGCGGCTCTCCGCGAGGGCGTGAGCGACGTAACCCTCCTGGGCGTCACCGGTTCCGGCAAGACCTTCACCATGGCCGGCGTGATCGAGCGCCTGCAGCGCCCGGCGCTCATACTCAGCCACAACAAGACCCTTGCGGCGCAGCTGTACGGTGAATTCAAGTCGTTCTTCCCGCACAACGCTGTGGAGTACTTCGTCTCCTACTACGATTATTATCAGCCCGAGGCCTACATCCCCACTACGGATACCTATATAGAAAAGGACCTCAGCATCAACGACCAGATCGAGAAGCTCCGCCTTTCCGCGGCATCGGCCCTGATGAGCGGCAGGCGGGACGTCATAGTCATTTCCAGCGTCAGCTGCCTGTACGGCATAGGCAACCCCGAGGACTTCCATTCCCAGACCATCGAGGTGGTGAAGGGGGAGCGCCGTACGCTCACCGGCCTGTTGTACAAGCTGGTGGATGCCCTCTACAGCCGTACGGAGACCGATTTCAAGCGCGGAACCTTCCGCGTGCACGGAGACATAATCGACGTCTTCCTCGGCGGGGCCGACGAGGCCGTACGTGTAGAGTTCTTCGGCGACGAGGTCGAGGGCCTCAGCCTCATCGACCCGGTAACGGGCGCGCACATAGAGGAACTGGACCGCGTAAGCATCTGTCCTGCAAACAATTTCGTCACCACCCGCGAGCGCTCGATAGCCGCCGTGAGCCAGATCCAGGACGACCTCGTCAAGCAGATAGCATGGTTCGAATCGCAGGACCGAGGGCTGGAGGCAAAGCGCCTCAAACAGCGCGTGGAGTACGACCTGGAGATGATAAAGGAGATGGGCTACTGCCCAGGAATCGAGAACTATTCCCGCTACTTCGACGGCCGCAAGGAGGGCGAACGTCCCTTCTGCCTGCTGGACTACTTCCCCAAGGACTTCATCACCTTCATAGACGAAAGCCACGTGACCATTCCGCAGGTGCGTGCCATGTACGGCGGCGACCACAGCCGCAAGAGCGTGCTGGTGGAATACGGATTCCGCCTTCCCGCGGCTGCGGACAACAGGCCGCTCAAGTTCGAGGAGTTCGACGCCCTCACGGGCCAGCGGGTTTACGTCAGCGCCACTCCCGCCGACTACGAGCTTGAAAAGTCCGGCGGCCTGGTGGTGGAGCAGGTGGTACGACCGACCGGCCTGCTGGATCCTCCTGTGGAGGTGCGCCCTGTGGAGGGACAGGTCGATGACCTTGTGGAAGAGATACGCAAGCGTGCGGAAGTCGATGAACGCGTGCTGGTTACGACCCTTACCAAGCGCATGGCGGAAGAGCTCGACGAGTACCTGCGAAGGATAGGCGTCCGCGTGCGCTACATACATTCCGACGTGGACACCACCGAGCGCGTTGAGATAATCGAAGACTTCAAGAACGGATTGTTCGACGTGCTCGTGGGCGTGAACCTGCTGCGCGAGGGCCTCGACATCCCCGCGGTGTCGCTTGTGGCGATACTTGACGCCGACAAGGAAGGCTTCCTGCGTACCGGCCGCGCCCTCACGCAGACCGCAGGCCGCGCCGCCCGCAACGTAAACGGCCTGGTCATCATGTATGCGGACCATATCACCCCGTCGATGGAGCAGACCATACGCGAGACCGAGCGCCGGCGTTCCAGGCAGATAGCCTACAACAAGCAGCACGGCATCACGCCGACTCAGGTCCAGACCCGCAGCAACGCCCTTGCAGGGGAGCTGGGAGGAGCCAAGCCGGTGGCGGGACGCCTCGCCGGAGGCACTACCGGACGCATGTCGGCGGCCAATTCATGGGAAGCGCCGGTCTATATCCCCAATCCGTCCGATTATGGCCGGGGCAACGTGGTGGTTGGATTCGGGCATGACGCCCTGCGCGACAGCGGCGCCGCCTATTCGGAAGACGGATTCATACGCGCAGACCTCGCCGCCGTGCTTCAGGATCCCGTGATACGCTCCATGTCCCGCAGCCAGGTCGAGAAGATGATAGAAGAAGACCGCAACCGCATGAAGAAGTCGGCGGCGGAGCTCGACTTTACCGCGGCGGCGCGCTACAGGGACGAAATGTGGGCGCTGCAGCAATATCTGAAAGTTTGGAAAGACAAATAGTATGCAAGGCATTTGGACAATAATAATGCTGATTTTCTCGAACGTTTTCATGACGTTCGCATGGTACGGCCATCTGAAGCTGAGCGAGATGAAGATATCCACCGGATGGCCGCTGATTCTGGTGATCCTGTTTTCCTGGGGCATCGCGTTTTTTGAATACTGCCTCACGGTACCGGCCAACAGGATAGGTTTCGTAAGCAACGGAGGCCCCTTCAACCTGCTGCAGCTCAAGGTGATACAGGAAGTCATCTCCCTGACGGTCTTCACCGTCATCGTTATGTTTCTCTTTAAGGGCCAGCCTGTTCAGTGGAACCACATTGTAGCTTTCTTCTGCCTGATACTCGCCGTTTTCTTCGTCTTCCTGAAATAAAAAAGGGGGCTCCGGTTTCCCGAAGCCCCTGATATCGTATTCCGTTTGATTACAACGCCTCTATCATCCGGCGGAACAGCTCCGACATCTGGTCGGCTGCCGTATCTGCCTGATGCACGACGTCGTCTCCGTCGTTGAGGTTGCGCTCCACGTTGAAGATGTTGGAGAAGTTGGTGACAACCGACATTCCGAAGACGCGGATGCCGCAGTGGCGGGCCACGATGACCTCGGGCACGGTGGACATGCCTACGAGGTCTGCTCCAACCTCATGGAAGAAGCGCACCTCGGCAGGGGTCTCATACGTGGGGCCAGTGACGCCAAAGTAAACGCCCTTGCGGAGGTTGACCTTCATCTCTATTCCCATGCGCTCCGCAAGTGCCTGGAGTTCAAGGTCGTATGCGCAGGTCATATCCGGGAAGCGGGGGCCGAATTCATCCATGTTGGGGCCGATGAGCGGGTTGGGCATCATGTTGATGTGGTCTTTGATGATGACCAGGTCGCCGACCTTGTAATCTGCGTTGGTGCCGCCTGCCGCGTTGGAAACGAAGAGGAATTCAACGCCCAGGAGCTTCATCACGCGTATGCCTATGGTGACGGTCTCCATGGGATAGCCCTCGTAATAGTGGAAACGGCCCTGCATGGCCACCACCTGCTTGCCGCCCAGGATGCCGCTGATAATGTTGCCCTTGTGGCCGATTGCGGTGGATACGGGGAAACCCGGAATCTCCCTGTAGGGGATGACGACGGGATTCTGGATCTGCTCTCCCAGCTTGCCCAGTCCGCTGCCAAGGACTATGCCTATCTTTGGCGATACGCCGCCGGTGCGTTCCTTTATGTGTGCGGCCGCAGCCTTGATGTTATCCAGGTATGAAGGCATGGCTTAAAGGTCTTCGAATTCAACGGAGCTCTCTTCTTTCTCTCTCTGGGGGATTACGCCTCCGAAGCAGTTGTTGGTGATGTAGTCTATCACTTCGTTCAGGCCCTCGCGGAATTTGTCGAAGTCTTCTTTGTAGAGGAAAATCTTATGCTTGTCGTAAACGAAGGAGCCGTCGGGATTGTTGCGGCGCTTGCTCTCCGTGATGGTAAGGAAGAAATCCTTGGCGCCACGGGTTGACTTTACGTCGAAAAAATAGGTGCGCTTACCGGCTCGCACAGGCTTGGAAAAGACATCCTCGGAGTTGCGGTCGGAAAACGCGGGTGAATCGTAATCTTCTCTGTACATTCTCGAAAAAATATTGTTTGATTTGTGCAAAAATAGGACTTTTTCTCAGATTCCGTGTTATCTTTGCACAAATATTTGTTTGAAATCTATGCTGAACAGAAGAATCCTCAGGATAAAGGCTTTCAAGGTCGTTTATTCAAGAGTGGAAAATCCTGCGATGCAGCTCCAGGACGCCGAGTCCGAGCTGGAGCGCTCCTGCGAGGCCACGAGAGACCTGTATCTCCGCATGCTCGCCATAGTCGGCCCCCTTGCCAGGGAGGCCCGCTCAAGGCTTGATGCCGCAAGGCAGAAATTCAACCCCACTCCGGAGGAGCTCAATCCCAATTACAAGTTCGCCTGCAACGCGCTGGTTCCCGCACTTGAGGAAGATCCCGATTTCTCAAAGATAATCAAGAAGAAAAAGATTTCCTGGGAGAACGACGACGTCCTCATCCGCACCCTCTACGAATCCATACGCCAGAAGGATTATTTCAAGGAATACATGGCCTCGCCCGGCAGCTCGCTGGCAGAAGACGCAGCCCTTTACGTGCACATCTTCGAAGAGGAGTTCTCAGACCTGGATGCCCTTGCGGACATACTGGAAGACCTCTCCATCTACTGGAACGACGAGCTCGAATATGCCCTCTCCTGGTGCTGCCGCTCCATAGACCAGATCGGCAAGGGCAGGCGCTGGAGCCTTCCCGAGCTTTACATGAGCGAGATGCCCGGCACTCCCGGCAGGGACAGCGACAAGGCCTTCGTGCTCAACCTGGTGCGCACCGCCATGCGCAACTTCGACAAATACTACGGCATGATTTCCGCCGTCACCCCCAAGTGGGACACCGGCCGCATCTGCGCAACGGACCTTGCACTTATAATCTGCGGTCTCGCCGAGGCCGACACCTTCCAGGGCATAGACTACCGCACCACCATCAACGAGTTCGTTGAGATATCCAAATACTACAGTACCCCCGAAAGCCGTGCATTCGTGAACGGCGTACTCGATAAATTAATCAATAAGAAATAGTTACGATGAATTTACTTACTTTGCTCCAGGCTGCCCAGCCTGCTGCCCAGCAGGGCGGCGGTATGACCATGTGGATCATGATCATCCTCATCTTCGTTGTCATGTGGATCTTCATGATCATGCCCCAGCGCAAGCAGCAGAAGAAGATGGAAGAGTTCCGCAAGTCCCTCAAGAAGGGAGACAAGGTGGTCACCGCCGGCGGAATCTACGGCACCATCGCAGAAGTTTCCGAGGGCGAGAAGACCGTCCTCCTGAAGGTTGACGGAGACGTCAAGCTCCGCGTCGACAAGGCATCCCTGCAGCGCGACTTCTCGGAAGCCGAAGCTCCCAAGTCCGACAAATAGCCTGCCTTGAAACGCTGGACCCAGTTCCTCCTCTGCCTGCTCCTCGCGGCAAGCATCTGGCTGATCCAAAACCTCTCCCAACGCTATACGGGGGCGGTTACGGTGTCTGTGCTTGCGGAGAGTTCGCTCAAGGGAAGGGCCCAGAGGGCGGCGGAACCCGTTACGCTTAACGCCCGCTGTACCGCTACGGGCTTCAGGCTCATACGCATCAGGAGGTCCAACAAAGACGTTCCCGTGGTCATCAACCCGGAGGACCTGAGCCATTCTGCGTCTGACGACCGCTTCGTCATCACCGCAGCCGACCTGGCAAAGTATGCGTCGGACATCTTCGGCGAGGGCGTCGATCTCGTAAACTTCCTCAACCAGAGCTATTCTTTCACCTTCCGCCGCGAGAACAACCGCACCGTGCCGGTGAAGCCGGTGCTCAACGCGTCGTACAAGTCGCAGTACATGGCCGCCGGTCCCATGCGCATCCAGCCCGATTCCGTAGTCGTTTACGGCAGCGAATCCCAGCTGGAGACCATAGACGCCGTACTCACGCGCCCGATTTCGCTCTCGGACCTTTCCAAGAACGTAAGCGGCGTGGCGTCGCTGGTATCGCCCATGGGCCTCAGGATTTCAGAAACCGAGGCAACCTGGTCGCTGGACGTGGTGCGTTTCGTGGAGCTGCGCAGCGAGGTGGGAATCTCGGTGCGCGGAGCGCCTGCCGGCGTGACCCTGTCCGTATATCCCGCAGTCGTCGAGGCCGTTTTCTGCTGCCGTTTCCCGTCCAAGGGGAACCCGGCTGACATCTGCGAATTCTACGTCGATTATTCCGAATATACCGGGTCGATTTCCGGAAACTGCCTGGTCCACTGCGCCAACCTGCCTGCCGGCGTCATCAGCTGGAGCGTCAGCCCGGAGGTCGTCGATTGCATGGAAATGGAGGACTCCGAATGACCACGGTGCTCGTCACAGGTCCCATCGGAGGCGGCAAATCCACCGCCTGCAGGTATCTGGCAGGCCTCGGCTGGCCGGTTTACGACTGCGATTCCCGCTGCAAGGCCCTTTATGAGACCGTGCCCGGGCTCAAGGAACGTATAGAAGGGGAGCTGGGAGTGCCGTTCGCGGAACTCCGCCGCATCTTCTCCGACCCTCAGCTGCGCCTGAAACTGGAAGCGATAGTATATCCGCTTCTGCTGCAGGACCTCGAAGCCTGGAAGGCCTCGCTCGACTCGCCCCTTGCCTTCGTGGAATCCGCCATCGCCCTGGAGAAACCACTTTTCGACGGAACGTACGACGAAGTCCTGATGATTACTGCGCCTGCAGCGGTACGTGCCTCCCGCAATCCGGAGGCCCCCGCCCGCGGCGCCCTGCAGCACTTTCCCCGCGCCCGCATCAACCGGACCATCCGCAACGACTCCACCCCCGAAGCGTTATATATAAAATTAGATAACTATTTGAGACAAAAAGAGATACTGCTGTCGCAGGACTACGGCCTTCGGCCTATCCCTCCCACAGCTTAACAGCTGCGGGCCCCTCCCACTCACGACTGCGTGGGTGCAGACGGTCCTGCGACAGCAGTATCTCTTTTTGCGAAAAACGAACGAATATGAAAACCGATTTAGCAAAGATTATGTCCGTTTCCGGACAACACGGACTGTTTCGCTATCTGGCGCAGTCCCGCAGCGGTGTCATCGCCGAGTCCCTCGCCGACGGCAAGCGCGTCGCCTTCGATTCCCACAGCCGCATTTCAACCCTCTCAGACATAGCCATTTACACCTCCGAGGGAGAAATGAAGCTCCAGGACGTCCTTCTTGCCCTCAAGAACTCAGGCCTCGCCGTTCCGTCTGCAAAGGCCCCCCAGGCAGAAGTGCTCACGTTCTTCGGCAAAGCCATCCCCAACTACGACGCCGACCGCTTCTACTACTCACACATGAAGAAAGTCCTCGACTGGTACGACGTCCTGGACAAGCACGCCTCCTTCGATTTCGTCACCGACGAAGACAGGGAAAAAGAGAGTGAAGAGGCTTAAGGTAATAACCCTCGGCTGTTCCAAAAACACCGTCGATACAGAACACCTTCTGGCGGCCCTCCCGCCGGAAGAGTTCGTCGTCGCCCAGGACGGCCCGCTCGATTACCTCCTGCTGAACACCTGCGGCTTCATAGCGGACGCAAAGGAAGAATCCATACAGGCCATACTGGAAGCCGTACAGGAAAAACAGGCCGGGGCTGCCTCCAAAGTTGTGGTATTCGGCTGTCTTTCACAGCGTTACCCGGCAGAACTCAAGGCCGAAATCCCCGAGGTCGATGCCTGGTTCGGAGCCCGCGACCTCAACGAGATACTCCGTTATCTGGGCGTTCCTGAGCGCAGTCGCTTCACGGCAAGGGCATACGACGGACACGGCTACGCCTACCTCAAGATATCCGAGGGCTGCGACCGCCGCTGCTCATACTGCGCGATTCCGTACATCCGCGGCGCCCACAGGTCCGTACCGGTTCCCGACCTTGTGGAAGAGGCCCGGAGCCTCGTTGCCCGCGGCGTGAGCGAACTCATACTCATCGCCCAGGACACCAGCTGCTACGGGCTCGACATATACGGCCGCCGTTGCCTTGCCGAGCTGATGCAGAAGCTTTCGGAAATCGACGGCGTGCGCCGCATCCGCCTGCATTACGCGTATCCCGAAGGCCTTTCGGACGACGTCCTGGACGTGATGGCCTCCAATCCCAAAGTCTGCAAATACCTCGACGTCCCCCTGCAGCACATATCGGACAAGGTGCTCTCAGACATGCACCGCAACTCATCATCGGCCCAGATCAGGTCCTTCATAACCAAGGTGAGGCGGAAGGTTCCGGGGATAGTCCTCCGCACCACGATGATGGTGGGGCATCCCGGAGAAGGGGAGGCCGAATTCCGGGAGCTGCTGGACTTCGTGCGCGAAACCCGCTTCGACCGCCTCGGCGCCTTCGCCTACTGCGAGGAAGAAGGCACCTGGGGCGCCGCGCACCTCAAGGACGAAATCCCCGAAGAAGAAAAGCGCCGCCGCTACGACGAGCTCATGACGCTCCAGGCCGGTATCTCGCTGGATATCAACCGTTCCCGCGTCGGCTCGGAAGTGGAGGTAATGGTTGACGGCGCCCTCGACGGCACCCTTGTCTGCCGCAGCTACGCCGAAAGTCCCGACGTGGACGGAGAAATCCTCGTCCCTGAGATCCCCGGTAAGGCCGGGGATGACGGAAAAGTCGGCAGTTACATCAACGTCCGCATCACCGCCGCCGACGAATACGATCTGATAGCTGCAGTAGCCTGATTTCTCCGCAAACCTATAATATTGATTATCAGGCCGTTAAACCATCTGCCTGCGGTAAAACTGCCGCAGGCAGTTTGCGTAATTATTTAATTGTCAGCCATATAGCTTTGCACCTTTGGGAAGGGGCGCGGAGAGATCTTTCCGGGAGATTATCTGCTGATTTTCAAAATATTATTGTAACTTTGTAGGTTACAAGGCGGGACGATCTGCCGCGGCAGAAATGCTGAGGAAAGTCCGGACAGAGCAGGGCACCCTGCTGCGGAAAGCGCAGGTGGGGGTAACCTTACGGATGCCGTAACAGAGAATAACCGCCGTCGCAAGACGGCAAGGGTGAAAACGCGAGGCAAGAGCTCACGACGCACGGCAGCGATGACGTGCGGGTACGGCACCAGGGTCTGCAAGACCAAATATACCGGCAGCTGAGGGCGGCCCGCCTGATGCCGGGGGGTAGGTTGCGAAGATAAATGGCAGAACAAAACAGAAACCGGCTTACGGTTCCGCCTTGTTTTTTTTAAAGAGAACACTGAAACGCGATATGACCAACAACTGCGACTTTGATGTGATAGTCATCGGCGGCGGCGTAACAGGCGCCGGCACCGCCCGCGACTGCGCCATGCGCGGCCTGCGTACGCTGTTGTTGGAGCGCGCCGACATCACCTCCGGCGCTTCCGGCCGCAACCACGGTCTGCTTCATTCCGGCGCCCGCTACGCAATGAAGGACAGCGAGTCCGCAGAGGAATGCATACGGGAGAACAAGATTCTCCGTTCCATCGCCTCCAACTGCGTAGAAGATACCGGCGGCCTCTTCATCACCCTGCCGGAAGATGCAGACACGGGCTATGGCCTGGATTATCAGCAGCGCTTTGTGGAGGCCTGCGGCAAGGCCGGGATAGACGCCCGCGCCGTCACTCCGCAGGAGGCCGTCAAGATGGAGCCCTCCGTGAATCGCCGCCTCATCGGCGCAGTGGTCGTGCCGGACGGCAGCGTTGACCCGTTCCGTCTCTGCAGCGCCAATGTCACGGACGCGGAAATTCACGGCGCCAGGATTCTCACTTATACAGAGGTCACAGGATTCCTCCGGGAGGGCAACGCCGTTACCGGAGTGCGCGTCAAAGACAGGCGCAGCGGAGCCACGGCGGAGTATCACGCCCCCGTAACCGTAAATGCGGCAGGCATCTGGGCCCAGGGCATCGCCGCCAAAGCCGGCGTCAACATCAACATGTATCCCGCCAAGGGAGCGTTGCTGGTGTTCGGCCACAGGGTCAACAACGTTGTGCTCAACCGCTGCCGCAAAGCCGCCGACGGCGACATCCTCGTGCCCGGAGACTCCGTTTCCGTAATCGGCACCACATCAACCCGCATCCCCTTTGACGAGTGCGACGGCGTAAACGCCACGCCGGAAGAAGTGAGCCTCCTGTTGCGCGAGGGCTGCCAGCTATGCCCGTCTCTGGCAAGCACCCGCATCCTGCGCGCATATGCCGGAGTACGCCCCCTGGTTGCCAGCGACGACGACCCCACCGGCCGCAGCATCAGCCGCGGCATCGTGTGCCTGGACCACGAGCAGCGCGACGGCGTGCCTGGCCTTATCTCCATAATCGGCGGCAAGCTGATGACTTACAGGCTGATGGCGGAAATCGCCACAGACGCAGTATGCGCAAAGCTGGCCGTCCGCCGCGAATGTACCACTGCCGAGCAGCCCCTGCCCGGCTCGGCCGACGGCCACATCGCTTCCGTAAGCAAACGCTTCCCCGGCAAGCCCACGATGGGCCAGAAGAGCGCCGCCGGCCGCCAGGGAGACCTGATTGGCCGTATGCGCTTCGACTCTCCGGAAGACGGTGCCCTCGTGTGCGAATGCGAGAACGTAACCCTGGCCGAGATAAAATATGCCGTTGCCGAACTGGGCGTGCGCAACCTGAGCGACCTGCGTCACCGCACACGCCTGGGTATGGGTACCTGCCAGGGCACGTTCTGCATCCGCAAGGCTGCGGCAGCGCTTGCAAAGGCGCTTGGAGACGAATCTCTGGCCCCGGCTCTGGCCGCGGAGTATCTGAACGAACGCTGGAAGGGCCTCTGCCCCGTAGGCTGGGGCGATACGCTCCGGGAGATGGAGTTCATGCAAAGGGTTTACAAGTTTGGAAAGCCATATTCCTATGATGAAGTTTGACGTGGTGATAATAGGAGGCGGCCTTGCCGGAGTTACCGCTGCAACCGCGCTGCAGGAGAGCGGATGCCGCTGCGTGATGGTGGCGGAAGGCCTTTCCCTGCACGAGGCGCCCCGTAACGCATTCCGCGCCGCCGGTGGCACCGTGCTGGCCGGAGACCGCGTATGCGGAGGCACCGTCAGCGGCGGCAAGTTGCTGAGCGTGAGCACGGAAAAGCTCGGAGACGTTTCTCTTGAGGCGCCATACTTCATTCTTGCTACGGGCAAGTTTTTCTCCCGCGGCATCGTGGCCGATATGGACGGCGTGCGCGAGCCCCTCTTCGGGCTGGACGTCGAGTATGTCAATGACCGCAGCAGCTGGTTCTCTCCGTCGTTCTCCGATCCCCAGCCGTTTATGGAGTTCGGCGTCAAGGCAGAAGACGGATGCGCGCTCATAGGCGGGCAGAAGATTGTCAACCTGTTCCCTGCAGGCGAGGTGCTGGCGGGTATCAGCATCCTGGCGCCGGATGCGGTAGATAGAATTAAACGGAGCGCGCTGGATGCGGCGGCACTAATCACCGGATAGCCATGCAGGAAAGGAACATCAGCCAAGGCAACTTCGAGCAGTGCCAGAAGTGCTCCCTCTGCGAGACGGTATGTCCCGTAATGGCGAACAATCCCGCCTATGCCGGCCCCAAGCGTTCCGGCCCCGACGGCGAGCGTTACCGCCTCAAGAACGGAATCTTCTTTGACGATTCTCTCAAATACTGCCTCAACTGCAAGCGCTGCGAGGTGGCGTGCCCGTCCGGCGTGCGCATCGCAGACCTCATCCAGCAGGCGCGCATAGACTTCGAGCGCGGCCGCGTGAAGCTTCGCGACCTGATGCTCGCCAGCACGGACCAGGTCGGGCCGCTGGCCAGCGCCTTCGCCCCCGTGGCCAACTTCGCCCTCGGTCTCAAACCCGTCAAGGGGCTGCTGGACGTCACAATCGGAGTGGACCGTCACCGTACGCTCCCCAAGTACGCCAGCGGCACCTTTGTGCAGTGGTTCCGCAAGAACGCCGCCGCTGCCCAGCATGCTTATTCCAGGCAGATCAGCTACTTCCACGGTTGCTACGCCAACTTCAACTATCCTCAGCTGGGCAAGGACTTCGTTGCGGTGATGAACGCCTTCGGCATAGGTGTCAATCTGATGGACGAGCGTTGCTGCGGCGTTGCCAAGATTGCCAACGGAATGATTCCGGCGGCCACGCGCGACGCCCGCCACAATGTTGAGGTTTTCCGGGATTCTGTTGCCGCCGGGCGCGATATAGTAACCGTTTCCACCTCGTGCACGATGACCATCCTGGAGGAGTATCCGGAGTTGCTGAAGGTGGATAATTCAGACGTCAGGGAGCACATCAGCCTGGTGGAACCCTATCTGTACAAGCTGATTGCGTCCGGGGCCGTCAAGCCCGTGTGGAAGGAAGGATGGAAGGCCCGGGTAGCATATCATGCGCCTTGCCACCAGGAGCGTATGGGCTTGAGTATCTTTACGTTGGAGCTATTGAAGATGATTCCGGGGCTGGAGCTTGTGGAGCTGGAGAGCAACTGCTGCGGCATTGCCGGTACATACGGCTTCAAGAAAGAGAATTACGAGGTTTCGCAAAAGATCGGCAAGCCTCTCTTCGACAGCATTGCCGCCGCGGCTCCGGACTTCGTGGCCTGCGAGTGCGAAACCTGCAAATGGCAGATAGAAATGAGTACCGGCGTCCCCGTCAAGAACCCCGTTTCAATCCTTGCGGAAGCGCTGGATCTTGAGAAAACGGAGTGAATGGGTATTATCGGGGATGATTACAGACAACAGACTGAAGATTTTTGTGACGCTGGCGGAGAGCGGAAGCTTTACGGCAGCCGCCAGGCGTCTGGGCATCAGCCAGCCGGCGGTAAGCCAGTGCGCCGCCCAGCTCGAGGCCGAGGCCGGCGCCCCGCTGCTCGTCCGCGGCAGGGGAGAGGTATCGCTCACGCCCCTCGGAGAGCGCTTCCTGCTGTATTCCCGCCGCATCCTCGCCCTCTACGACAATCTCTCCGCCGAACTCGCCGGCTCCGCCCCCTTCCCGGAAACCGTCCATCTGCAGCTGGACGATTTGCGCACGGCTGTCGTCTCAGTCGCAGACGGCAAACTGCATATAGATGTCAAATAATAAGATGCCCTATCGTGTCGGGCATGACGTCTGATACGTGGTAGCAACGGGAGCAGGAAAGGGTCGAGCGACCTTGAAAATGCAAGCTTGTCGCAGCATTTTTGTAATGGGAGCGAGCGCCCTTTCCTGCGGGAGTTGCGTTCAATACGAATTAAAGTGTTTCTTATATCTAAAATATTAGTATCTTTGCCTAGAAGTTTAACTAAAACCTCTTTTATGGGTAGAGATGAAGAAACTGCTTTTACTCTTCGCAGCCACGCTGCCATGCTTCCTTGCGCATTCGCAAGAGGCTGAAGGGACCGGCAGGTATGCCGAGTTCCAACTTATTCCGCGCACTGAGTTCAACGCCTATTTCGCCCCGGGCAACTCCGACGACGGCTCGAGCGGGTTCAATTTCGGCAGCACTTCAATCTATACGCTCCTGGAAGGAGCCTTTTCCAAAAACGTATCCTTTACTCTGAGCAACCACTGGGCCGCCATGACCACGTGGGGGCTGGATGATACTGCAAACCTTTACAAGTCAACCCTTTACTCGAATACCAACAACTGGCTCGACATAGCCACTGTGGGCTTCAGCTTCGGCGACTGGACCTTCGCCATAGGCAAGGACTGCATCGCCTCCGGCGGCTTCGAGTACGACGACTGGGACGTTGACGTCGATTACCTGCTTGTTGACGACGTGCCCCTCCTGGTGTCCAACCTCTGGTACAATCTTCCCTCTTACCAGTGGGGCGCCAAGGTCGGCTATTCCTTCGGCGAACACACGGACCTCACCCTTCAGATGGTGACGTCCCCCTTCGGCGAGCGCCCGTTCGCAAGCGGCCTGTTCTGCTATTCCGGCAAGCTGGTGGGCAGTTACGGCCCCTACTCCAACAGCTGGTCCGCGTCGGCAGTACAGCGCCCCGACGGCGGTTTCGAGTGGCTGATCACCCTCGCCAACAACATTGAATTCGCAGACGTGTTTACCGTCGGCTTCGACTGGTACAACATCGCCGACGTGGATTTCGACCTTGAAGGCAGCCCCTGCGAGTTCATCAAGGGCAACACCTTCCGTCCCACCTTCTCATGGGCTCCGGAAGACTGGTTCGACTGCAAGGTCGTGGCCAACATCTATGAAAGGGGAGGAGAGCTGTACGACCTCAACGTCGGCTCCGCATACCACTTCCACATCAACGATTTCTTACAGGCAAACGCCGCGGTAGGCTGGGACCTCTTCACCAAGTCCTTTGCCGTAATGGCCGGCGTCAAGGCTAACATCACTCTCTTTTCGCTCTAACGATGGCAGGAGACTATATCATTGACATTCAGCACTTAAGCAAGTCCTTTGGAGGCGTAAAGGTGCTGGACGACATCAATTTCTACATACGCAGGGGCGAATTTATCACGCTCCTCGGCCCTTCCGGCTGCGGCAAGACAACCCTCCTGCGGCAGATCGCCGGCTTCATCGCCCCCGACGAAGGCCGTATCCTCCTGGAGGGCAAGGATATCTCCGGCATCCCGCCGTACGAGCGTCCGCTCAACACGGTGTTCCAGCGTTACGCCCTCTTCCCTCATCTGGACGTTTACGACAACATCGCCTTCGGCCTCAAGCTCCAGAAGCTTCCGGCAAAGGAGATCGAGAAGCGCGTGAAGAAGATGCTCAAGATGGTGTCCATGACCGACTACGAAGACCGCTCCGTGGACTCCCTCTCCGGCGGACAGCAGCAGAGGGTCGCCATCGCAAGGGCCCTCGTAAACTATCCCAAGGTGCTCCTCCTGGACGAGCCCCTCGCCGCGCTCGACCTCAAGATGCGCAAGGATATGCAGCTGGAACTCAAGGAGATACACCGCAAGATGGGCATCACCTTCATCTATGTGACGCACGACCAGGAAGAGGCCCTTACGCTGTCGGACACCATCGTGGTCATGAACGAGGGCAAGATACAGCAGATAGGCACCCCCATCGACATCTACAACGAGCCGGTCAACTGCTTCGTGGCGGACTTCATCGGAGAGAGCAACATACTCAAGGGCCGCATGATACGCGACCGCCGCGTGGCCTTCATCAAACATGAGTTCGACTGCGTCGACGAAGGCTTCGGCGAGGACGTTCCGGTTGATGTGGTAGTGCGTCCGGAAGACATATACTTCACTACGGATCCCGCCAAGTGCCAGTTCACCGCAAAGGTAAGCTCCTGCATCTTCAAGGGCGTCCATTACGAGATGTGGGTCGATACGGACAAGGGTTACGAGCTGATGATACAGGACTACGACCCGTATCCCGTAGGCAGCGAGGTAATGCTCTACATCGACCCGGACGACATCCAGGTCATGCACAAGGAGCGCACCCGCAACGTCTATGAAGGCAAGATGGTGGACGAGACCCACGTGGAAATGATTGGCGGAGTGTTCGAGTGCCTGCCTCAGGAAGGCATCGCAGCCGGAGACAAGGTAAAGGCGGTGATAC
The DNA here is from genome assembly GCA_017551425.1 of Bacteroidales bacterium. The sequence goes on from JAFZLQ010000074.1 coordinate 18,646, forward strand.
GCTTCGAGGACGTCGACCTGCTCGACCATCAGGAAGACGGCGTGGTTGCCGGGGAAGTGCACTTCCTGCTCTACAAGGGAGACCATTACCACCTCACCATACGCACCGACGACGATTACCGTATCTGGGTGGATACCAACGATATATGGGACAAGGGCGACCTCGTGGGCGTGAACATCGCCCCCAAGGCCATCAAACTCACCAAGTGCGATGATTAAGCGCAGTTACTGGAGCCTCCCGTACCTCATCTTCATGGTGGTGTTCGTGGTGCTGCCCCTCATCCTCATAGTGCTGTACGCATTCCAGGACGGGTCGGGGCATTTCACCCTGTCCAACATCACCCGCTTCTTCACCGACTCCGATTCCCTCCAGACCTTCGCCCTCTCCATAGAGGTGGCCATAGAGAACACGCTTCTCTGCATCCTGCTGGGATATCCGGCCGCATGGATACTCGCCAACCGCAATCTCAACCGCAGCGCGGTCACGGTGATGCTGTTCATAATGCCGATGTGGATAAACGCGCTCATGCGCACCCTGGCAACGGCGGAGCTCTTCAACGTGATGGGCATACAGCTGGGCAAGGGCACCCTGCTCTTCGGTATGGTGTACGACTACATCCCCTTCATGATCTACCCCATCTACAACATACTCATGAAGATGGACAAGTCCTACGCCGAGGCCGCCGAAGACCTCGGGGCCACTCCCTGGAAGGTTTTCTGGAAGATTACCGTGCCCCTCTCCATGCCCGGCGTCATGAGCGGCATCCTCATGGTCTTCATGCCTACGGTGAGCACCTTCGCCATCTCCGAGTTCCTCACCAACAACAAGATAAAGCTCTTCGGTACTATCATCCAGGAGAACATAAACTCCAGCATGTGGAACTACGGCGCCGCGCTTGCGTTCATCATGCTGCTAATAATCGGAATCACCTCGCTGTTCAGCGACAACAAGGATTCCCAGGCCGAAGGAGGGCTCATCTAAGCCATGAAGAGAGTCCTCGCAAAAGCTTATCTCTACCTGCTGCTGGCGATGCTTTACGCCCCGCTGGTGTTCATAGCCATATTCTCCTTCACGGAGTCCCGCGTGCTGGGCAACTGGACGGGTTTCTCTCCCAGACTGTACGTCAACCTCTTTACCGGCGGCATGAACGGCGGCTCTTCGCTGCTCGCCGCGGTTGAGAACACCCTCATCATCGCCCTCGTGTCTGCGGCGTTCGCAACCCTGCTGGGCACTGTGGCGGCTATCGGCATCTACAACCTCAAGGGGCGCAAGAAGGCCGGCATGCAGTTCCTCAACAACATCCCGATGATCAACCCCGACATCATCACCGGTGTATCGCTGTTCCTGCTCTTCGTGTTCATGGGCGTGAGCCAGGGTTATGTGACGGTTGTGCTGGCACACATCACCTTCTGCACCCCGTACGTGGTGCTCAGCGTGATGCCCAAGCTGGCCCAGATGAACCCCAACATTTACGAGGCGGCCCTGGACCTGGGCGCCACGCCGGCGCAGGCCCTCCGCAAGGTGCTTGTTCCCGAGCTTCGTCCCGGCATGATTTCCGGCTTCATCCTGGCCTTCACCATGTCCCTGGACGACTTTGCCGTTACCTTCTTCACCCGCGGCACGATCGGCCTCGAGACGCTCTCTACCTATATCTATGCAGACGCGCGCAAAGGCGGACTCACCCCCGAGTTGCGTCCGCTCATGACAATAATCTTCCTTATAGTCCTCATCCTCCTGGTGGTCATGAACATACGCCGGGAGAAGATGAACAAAACCAAATAAACCGATGAAAAAACTATTCACCTTTCTTGCTGCAGCAGCCCTTGTCCTTTCCTGCACCGGTAACAGGGAGCAGATCCTCAAGGTTTACAACTGGTCCGATTACATCGATGAATCGGTCATCCCGGAATTCGAAGAGTGGTACGAAGAGCAGACCGGCCAGCCGATCAGGGTCATCTACCAGACCTTCGACGTCAACGAAACCATGCTCTCCAAGATAGAGAAGGGCCACGAAGACTTCGACGTCATCTGCCCGTCCGACTATATAATCGAGCGCATGCTCCAGAACAACCTGCTGCTGCCCATCGACAGGGACTTCGGCAGCACGCCCAACTACATCGACATCAACCTCTCGCCGTACGTGAAGGGCCGCTTCGACATGATGGACGGTGGCGGGTACAACGCCAACGACTATGCGGTAGGCTACATGTGGGGCACCACCGGCATCCTGTACAACGCCAAGTACGTTTCCGATGAGGAAGCCTCCAGCTGGGACGCCCTCCGCAACCCCAGGTTCGCCGGCAAGATCTTCATCAAGGATTCCCCCCGTGACGTCTTCTCCCAGCTCATCATGTACCTGCGCCGCGAAGACATTGCCGCCGGCAAGGTCAGCATCGACGACCTCATGTACGATTCGTCCGACGAGTCTCTGGACGCCGTGGAGGCGTATATGAAGCAGGTGCGTCCGCTAGTGGCGGGATGGGAGGCCGACTTCGGCAAGGACCAGATGACGCAGGAACGCGGCTGGCTTAGCCTGAACTGGAGCGGCGACGCCGTCTGGGCGATTGAAGAAGCCGCCGAGATGGGTGTGGACCTGCGTTTCTCCCTTCCCAAGGAGGGCTTTACGGTATGGTTCGACGGCTGGGTGATCCCCAAGTTCGCGCAGAACATACGCGCCGCCAAGTACTGGATCAACTTCATGAGCCGTCCCGATATAGTCATCCGCAACGTTGACGTGACGGGCTATGTGTCGGTCAGCGGCGCCCCCGAGGTGCTCGAGGCCTTCATAGACGAGGAGAATTTCGAGCCCATAGACCTGAGCTATTTCTTCGGCCCCTCCGCCGACTCGGTGTGCGTCAATCCCGTTCTTTATCCGGACAGGGCTGACATCGAGCGCAGTGCGCAGGAGCATGACTGGGGCAACCGCACCCCCGATCTCATCGCTATGTGGAGCCGTGTGAAGGGTGAGAACGCCAACAGCTGGACCATGGTGGTGGTTATCGCCTTCATCCTCGCCGTCGCCGCCTTCGCCGTTTACACCAAGTTCTTCAAGAAGCGCAAGAAGTCCCGCAAGCGCAGATAGACGCTGAGCGAAGTCCAAAGAGATTCTTCGCTTCGCTCAGAATGACAAGATGCCACTGTCATCCTGAGGGGTGCCCTTTGTCATCCTGAGGAGCGCCCTTTGTCATCCTGAGGGGCGCCCTTTGTCATCCTGAGGGGCGCCCTTTGTCATCCTGAGAAGCGCCCTTTGTCATCCTGAGGGGCGCCCTTTGTCATCCTGAGGAGCGAAGCGACGAAGGATCTACAACTGCTTCTCCTCGAAGCTGGTCAGCTTCCCCTCAGACCATGTAAAGTCCACCGTGGTTCCGCGGCGGGTGCGGAGTCCCTGGACGGAGCCAGAAGGCCATGCGGTGGGCAGGGCCGGAAGGGGAGTGACTGTGTCTGCGTCGCTGTAAAGGAGCATCTCGATTACTCCGGCGCAGCCTCCGAAGTTGCCGTCTATCTGGAACGGTGGATGGGCGTCCAGGAGGTTGGGATAGGTGCCGCCGCCGCTTCTCTTGACGGAAGGATCCACGTACTTGAGAAGGTTCCTGAACATGAGGTATGCGTTCTCGCCGTCACCCAGGCGGGCGTACAGGTTCACGCGCCATCCGGAGCTCCATCCCGTTGTCTTGAAGCCCCTGATTTCCAGCGTCTTAAGGGCGGCGTCCGCAAGCGGACCGTCTGTAATCTGATGCCCCGGATATACGCCTATGAGGTGCGACTGGTGGCGGTGCTGCGGGTCCCAGTCGCGCCAGTCGTGATACCATTCCTGAAGGCGTCCGTCGGCGCCGATGCGGTAAGGATGCAGGCGCTCGAGTGCTCCGGTGGCTTCGCATACGAAGTCTTCGTCGGCGCCGAGTTCCCGCGCCGCAGCCACTGCGTCCGTGAGGCATTCGCGTATTATCGCAAGGTCTGCAGTGGCGCCGTATAGAGTGGCTCCGGCAAAGCCCTTGTCATTGATGTAGTAGTTCTCCGGCGAGGTACCCGGGGAGGTTATGAGCTCGCCGTCCTTCTCCGTCAGCCAGCCAAGGCAGAATTCCGCTGCGCCCTTGAGTACGGGGTAATCCCGCAGGAGGTCGCCGCGGTTGCGTGTGAAGAGCCAGTGCTCCCAGATGTGTGTGGCGAGCCAGGCCCCGCCCATGGTCCAGTTGGCCCAGTCGGCATCGCCCACACCCAGCCCGACCGGCGTCGCCATCGCCCAGATGTCTGAATTCTGTCCCGCGTTCCATCCGCGCGGGACTCCGTAGATGCGGCTCGCCGCCTCGGCCCCGTTGACGCTCATGCGGTGCAGGAAACCCAGCAGGGACTCATGCATCTCCGGCAGGGCGGCGGCTTCGGCGGGCCAGTAGTTCTCTTCCAGGTTGATGTTGGTGGTGTAGTTGCAGCTCCACGGCGGGTCCATGCTCTCGCTCCAGAGGCCCTGGAGGTTGGCGGGGACGTCCTCCGTGCGGGAACAGCTGATGAGGAGGTACCTGCCGTACTGGAAGTAGAGGGCTTCGAGCTCCGGGTTGGCCTCGCCGAGCTCTGTATAGCGTTTGAGCTGCACGTCGGTGGGGAGCACGCGCACCGAGTCCGCGGTGTGGCCGAGGTCGAGCCGGACGCGGTTGAACAGGGCCTGATAGTCTTTTACGTGCGCTTCATGCAGAAGCTTGAATCCTTTGTCGAAGGCACCGTAGAGGCGCGACCCGGCGAGTTCGGCGTATGGACGCCCCTGCATGACGGGATCCTTGTCGGCCCCGTTGAAGCTGGTGGCGTTGGCAAGGCAGATGGTGGCGTAGGTGATGTCGTACAGGTCCAGGCATCCGTCGCCCGGCATGACGCGTCCTATCGCGGACGCGGCAAGATAAGTGCGGAAGTGGATGCCCCGGCCGGGGTCGTAAAGGTATTGTTCCTTCGCTTCTTCGTAGTAACCCGGATACGCGTGGTATGCCGCGTAACCGTCAACTATTATTTCCCTGGGCGAGACGATGGTTTCGTGCGGGAGGGGGGAGTCCAGGGCGATGCTGAAACTGATCGGCTCGTCGGACTGTATGTTGATGACGAAGGCGGAGTCGGGTGCTGAGACGAAGTAGTTGATGCGTCCGGGAGCGCCGTCCCTTTTGTAGCTGACCGTCGCCGTAGCGGTGCCGATGTCAAGCGTGCGGGTGTAGTCCGTTATATCTCCGGGTTCGTAGTCGATCCGGAGGGTGCCCAGGGGCATGTATGTCTCGCTGTAGTGGCCCTGGAGGCGTTTCTGCAGGCGCTCCGCCTTTCTGTAGTCTTCTTTCCCGAGCGCCTCGCGGATGGCCTTGAGGGCTTCCTCTCCGCTGCCGTCCAGGCCGGTGGCCACAAGGTCGGGATGAAGGGGACCGCGGTCGGGCTCGCCGGTCCAGAGGGTGATGTCGTTGAGGGAGATGTGCTCGTGCAGCGGGTCTCCGTA
>JAFZLQ010000075.1 GCA_017551425.1 Bacteroidales bacterium
CTGCGGGCTTCTCCGTCATCCACACGTTGTCGGGGGCGGTCTGGTTGGCGACCCAGTCGAGAATCACCTTGAAGCCAAGCTTGTGCGCGGCGGCGAGCAGGTGTTCGAAGTCCTCCATCGTACCGAATTCGGGGTTGACGGAGCAGTAGTCGGCGATTGCGTAATAGGAACCGAGGGTGCCCTTGCGGCCTTCCACACCGATTCTGTACATAGGCATGAGCCAGAGTACGTCCACGCCTAGCTCCTTGAGACGGGGCAGCTGTGCCTCTACTGCGGCGAAAGTGCCCTCGGGGGAGAACTGGCGTATGTTGACTTCATAGACCACGCTGTCGTAGGTCCATTTGGGATGAGGGGTGTTGACGGTGCAGCAAACCAGGGTCAGCAGTGCTGCGGCTGCAAGAAACAACTTTTTCATATGCGGTTATTGTTTGAATGCGTTCATTATGCTTGACGGACGTCCGTCGGAACTGAAGGCGCCCATGTCGTATGCGTTCCAGCCAAGAGAAGTGTAAACGGCGGGCTTCCACCAGCCGTAAACCTCAGGCTCCCAATAAAATACGCCCTTGCATCCGGAGATGCCCAGGACTCCTTCCATGAAGGATTTGAGCAGCGATGCCGATGCGGCCTCAGTGCTGATTTTGACGCCGACCTCAGACACGAACACCGGCACTCCGTAGCCTGCGGCCAGGTTCTTTATGCGCGACAGGGCGCTGCTGTTCATCTGCTCCGCCGACATCTTGGAGTTTGTCTGCGGATAGTGGGAAAGGGCGATTGCGTCGAACTTGCCGCCCTTGGACTTGAAGTCCTTGAACCACCAGTCGTTGTCGTCGTAGGCGTTGTTGAGATGCGGCATCACGAGGGCGTCGGGGAAGATCTCCTTGGCTGCGGAGTATCCGGCGTTGTACAACTGTACGAAATTGCCCCATCCGCCGGGAGTCGAACCTCCGGACGACCAAAGCTGCCCGAGCGGCCACAGGAAGCCGTTGCGGGTTTCGTTGCCGATCTGTATCCAGGCGGGCGAGACTCCGGCTTCCTTGAGGGCCCCGAGCACGTCGGCGGTATGCTCCTTCACGCGTGCGGCAGTCTTGCCCACGTCCGATTTGTCCGCCGCCCAGTCCTTGGGGAAGGTCTGGGTTCCGGGGTCTGCGAAGAAGTCGCTGTAGTGGAAGTCTATCATCAGCGCGAGGCCGGCGTCCCGGGCGCGCTTTGCCAGCGCCAGCACGTCTGCCTTGCCGCTCCAACCGCCGGTGGGATTGACCCACACGCGCAGGCGTATGGAGTTGATACCCACGTCTTTAAGCACCTCGAAGATATCTGCCGGCGTGCCGTCCTGCTTCTTGAAGGTCTTGCCTCCGGCCTCCATTTCGCTCACCCAGCTCACATCCGCACCGCGTGCGAATGCGGGAGTCTCCACCACAGCGGGCTTGGGATCGTCCACAGGGTCGTCGCCGCCGGGAGTCACGGGGTCGTCCGGTTTGGGCTCGCATGAAAGCGTCAGCAGGCACAGGGCCGCAGCGATGAATCTTTTCATATTACAGCTGGAACACTACTGAGGAGTTGCCGCCGAGGTATAGCGTATCGTCGAGTATCGAAGCCGATCCCAGGAGTGCGACGGGATGCTCCATGGAGTCGCTTATCTGTGCGTTCTTTTCTGACTTGGATACGTTGTGGATTACCAGCAGGGTCTGGCTGCCGTCGCTCATCTTCCATGCCGCCATGCCGGAGATGCTCACGGGGGTCATGTCTCCCACGGCCAGGGCGGGATATGTGTTGCGGAGCTTCGAGAAGGTCTTATAGACGTTCAGGATGGAGTTTTCGTCGGCCTCCTGGGCCTCTACGGAAATCTCCGCCTTGAGCATCTTGCTGTCAACCTTGCTGTTGACGCCCTTCTTGGCGCAGTCCTTACCGGCCTTGTCCCACATCATGGGGGCGCGGACGTATTCGTCGCCGCTGTTCTTCTCTCCCCAGTAACCGAGCTCCTCGCCCTGATAGATGAAAGGCTTGCCGGGGCAGGTGAGGAGGATGGCGCCGGCCTGCTTCTCCTTGGCTATGTCCTTGCCGATTTCGGAGGCGAAGCGGTTCTGGTCGTGGTTGGAGAGGAAGAGGGAGGTAACTGCGTCTGCGCGCTGGGCCCTGTGGTCTTTCACGAAGCCTGCCACCGCCGATGCGAACCCGGACGGGGAGCCGTTTTTGAGCATATCCCTGAGCTTGTAGCCGAAGTCGAACTCAAAGCATGATGTGAGACTGGTGTAATAAGTCTTTTCCGTGTCGTGGCCGTCCCATTCCTCGGCTACCATATATATATTGCCGGAGTGGCCGGCGGCCTTGTAGGTGGCGTTGCAGTGCTCGTACCATGCCTTGAGCAGGGTGCGGTTTGAACTGTGGTTGAAGGAGCTGATGCCGCCGCAGATGTGCTTGACGGCGTCCAGGCGGAATCCGTCTATGCCCATGTTGATCCACTTGTCGGCGGATGCGGTAAGCTCGTTGAAACAGGCGTTGGTCGTAACCTTGGACGGGTCTCCGTAGTTCAGGTCGGGCATCCAGTCGCTGAAGCAGCCCATGTAGTAGAGGATTTCCGTGCTGACGTTGGTGAGTTCGACCTTATATCGGCCGTTGCCGGTGAAGCTGATGTCCGCGCCTTCGGCTACTAAATCCAGGGTTGTGCCCTCCGTGATGGTGGTCTTGGATTTGGCTCCGAACTTGGACCCGTTGTCCCAGTTGGGATACTTGCGCACCAGCAGGCCCCAGGTGCCGTTGACGTCCATCACCAGATAGTATGTGCCGTCTCCCTTGCTGACGAATTTGACCGTCTTGTCTCCCTTGCCGTCCTGCCACATGTACAGGTTCCAGCTGTCGGTGCCGTTGGTCAGGGCTTCGTCTGTGCTGGTGATGGTCAGTTTGGGGGATCCGCTTGTGACGGACTTCCACTCGTCGGCCACATAGGATGTTCCCTTGAGCATGGGGAAGCTGCTGTAATCCTTGGACGGGGTTGCGCTGATGAAGTAGTAGTCCCGATAGGGGCTGGAAGCGTCTGCGATGGCGTCCTTGAACCAGGGATGCCCCTTGCCGCTGTGATTCAGCACGTAGTCGAGATAGATCTCCATTCCCCTCGCGTGGGCGGCGTCAAGCAGTTCTTTGAAGTCTTCCTCCGTGCCGTACTGCGGGTTGACGGAGAAGTAGTCGGTGACGTCGTATCCGTGATAGGAGTCCGCCGGGTGGAACGGGCTGAGCCACAGTGCGGTGGCGCCCATTTCGTCCAGGTAGTCGAGCTTGTTCTGTATGCCCTTGAAATCTCCTATTCCGTCTCCGTTGCTGTCAGCAAAGGAGTAGATGAGCAGCTGGTAAGTGGTGGCAGCCCGCTTTTTGCCGTCAAATGCGGCCGGGGACGGCGTCACGGGCACCTTGCCCAGACCCTTCTGGCTCACGCTTACCGAAGCTGTCTCCTGCTTGCCGGAAAGTGTTGAAACGATACTGATGGTGGTGCTGCGGTCCTGGTCGCAGTCGTCCGCCGTGAGGGAGATGGAGCCGTTTCCGCTGCCGGAATCCGGGCTCATGTGCAGCCAGGTGGCGTCCGTGCTTGCAGTCCACGATCCTTCTGTTGTGACGTATACGAATTTTACCGATGCATCCTGAGGCTGGAATGATATTTCCCCGGGAGAAACGCTAAGACTCAACTCGGGTTTATCGGGCTCCTCGGGGCCGCAGGCGGCGAAGGCCAGGGATGCCAGGACAAGGAAAAGGGCGAATCGTTTCATAATAAGCATAAATTTCACAATATTAACAATTTTTTGGCTCTTTTCCAATACAAAAAGAGGATGGCCCCAAAGTCGCTGAGACTCGGAGGCCATCCGCTGGAAAGTATTAAGGTTAAACTGTTTAACCCTGTCGGTCAATGCCTACTGTGCAGTGAGCTCGGCGTATGCCTTGCCGTCGCACCATGCATAGAGTTTGATGGCGTAGGTGCCTGCCGCAACCGTAATGTTGGGACCGCCCTGGTAGAGGGAGTCGAAACTGCCGCCCCAGTTGATGCCCCAGTCGTCGTTGGCACGGAACTTCATTTCACCGGCGCTCAGCTCGATGGTGCCTTCCCACGCCTTGCTCTCTGCATTGTATTCGAGGTCGGTGTCGGCATCCCAGCCGCCTGCCTGTGCAGGGCCTACCACGCCTATTGTGGTGATGAGGGTGAGCGTGTAGGTCATCTCCTTGAGGTTGACCTCAATCATGTAATAACCCGCTTCATCGGGTGCGGGGCAGTTGGATCCGCCGTTGTCGGCAATCTTGCCTTCTCCGTCGAACTCCCAGTCACCTGTCCAGTCGTTCTCGTTGGGCCTGAACTTGAACTCGCTGCTCAGGTAGCCGAAGCCCTTGTAGTTGGCGGTGTTGTTGCCGTTGTCCAGGACGGTGTGGAGAGGATAGGTGGAGGTCCATCCGGTGTCTGCGCCGATGGCGTAGATATAGTCTGCAAACTCTACATATTCTTCAACCAGGATGGTCTGGGCTGCATAGTCGAATGTAATGTCGTATTCTCCTGCAACGCCGACCCGGATGTTCTTGTCACCGGCTGCGAAGGCAACGCCGATTTCGGGCTTGTAAACACCGTAAGGGTTGCTATCATCGATGATGCTGACTTCGTTCTCTTCAGGACCGCCGACACTCTTGCTCCATGCGTGGTCTGCACGGATCTTGAATTCGTCCGATTCTGTGAGGCTGACTTGCCTGATCCTCCAGATGTCGCCGCTGACCTTGTCAAGGTCGAAGTCGGTATCCCAGGAAGTGCCGTTGAGGGTACCTATGAGTGACCATGCCGTAGGCTTTGCAGGCGGAGGAGGCGTGTTGCCGCCGCTGCTGCTGCCGCCGCTTGCGATAACCTTATAGACCGCTTCGTCAGGATTGAGGAGCAGGTCGTAAGTGCCGTCTGCGGGGACTGCCAGGTTCTTGCCGCCCGGCCCTGCGGGCTGCTCTTCACCAAGGGTTACCACGTAAGGCTCCTCGGTAATGTCGGGACCGGCACCGAAGTTGGTGTCCCAGCCATGATCCTTGCGGAACTTGAACTGATCGCCGGCGGAGAGGACGACGCTCTTGGCCACATGCCAGGTGCCGTCGGTAACCATCTCAATGTCGTTGTCCCAGTTGAGACCTGCGGCCGAGATGGCGCCGGTGACGCCCCATTCGCTTTCATCCCATCCATCATAAGGATCGGCATTGCCGCCGCTCAGCACTACCTTATATACAGATGCGTCAGGATTGACGAGCAGGTCATAAGTGCCGTCTGCAGGGACTGCCAGGTTCTTGCCGCCCGGCCCTGCGGGCTGCTCTTCGCCAAGGGTTACTACGTAAGGTTCCTCGGTAATATCGGGACCGGCACCGAAGTTGGTGTCCCAGCCGTGGTCCTTGCGGAACTTGAACTGATCGCCAGCGGAGAGGACGACGTTCTTGGCGACGTGCCAGGTACCGTCGGTGACCATCTCAATGTCGCTGTCCCAGTTGATTCCCAGAGAAGCGATGGCGCCGGTAACGCCCCATGTGCTTTCTTCCCATCCTGCATAAGGATCGGCACTGCCGCCGCTGGCCAGGATTTCGTAGTTTATAGTGATGGGGTTCGCGGCATCTATAAAGCCGTTGATTCCGTTGTCCTTGGTCGGATCCTGGAGGGAAGCACGGAGGATGAGCTCAAGAGCCACAGTCTCTCCGTCAGAATAACCAAGCTCGGCCAAAGCTTTCTTGGCGTTGTTCTTGGAAACGCTAATCGTATTGTCCTTGACTGACGTAGTGAGTGCAGCTCCGACTTCTTTGCTGTCGGCTTTGCTAAGGACAAGCCAGTGATATACAGGGGCAGTGAACGACTGTCCGAGTACCGCAGGGGTGAAGTCGATGACAATGTCACCTTCGTTCACGTTGGCAGAGAGCACCTGCGGGGCAGTGGCCTTGCTGAGGTCAAGGGTCGCAGGCTTCTCCGTGACGCAGGAAACTGCGGCGAGAGCCAGCAGGCCTGCTGAAAGGATAGAAAATATCTTTTTCATTGTAGTCATCTGTTAATAGCCAGGGTTCTGCACAAGGTTGGAGTTGGCGAGCCTGTCGCTGTCGGGGATGGGGAAGAGGGCCCTGTAGCTGTCAACGGCCTTGCCTTCCTTGACATTGCCCTTCCACTGCCAGAGATAATCGGCGGAAGTGAACTTGCCAAAGCGGATGAGGTCGCTGCGGCGCCAGCACTCCTGATAGAGTTCGCGTCCGCGCTCGTCGAGGATCTGCTGCAGGGTAGGGGTGGAGATGGCGGCGAGGCCTGCGCGCTGACGTACGGCGTTGAAACCTTTGTAGCCGTCAACTGCGGCGCCGCGGGCTTCGCATTCTGCAGCCATGAGGAGGACGTCGGCATAACGCATCAGGGGGAAGTCGGTATCTACGAAGCCAAGTTCCTTGCCATATCCGCCGTCGCTGGTGCGGTTGCGGTATTTCATGAAGCCATAGCCATAGATGAAGTTGCCGATGTCTTCAATATCCTTCTGCTGGATATTGTCATGAGCGGCCTCTTTGGCTTTAATAAGCTTTTCGCACTCCTCATCATATTCACCGTCTTTCTTCAGCTTTTCGATAGTCTTTGAATCGTATTTAGCGGGGGCATCTTCAGGCTTTTCGGGCATTGCCTCCACCTGGGCGGTAGAACGCTCGGTGTCATAGAACAGATAACGGGCGTCCTTGGTGTCGAACTTGTCCACAAACTGAGGTGTTGTGCGCAAGCCGCCCCATCCGGAGGAAATTCCCATTTCGTCAGGATCCATGATGCCACCGGTGGAGGCGAAGATGAGATAGTTGGTGGCACCGTAGCTGGTGGTGTTGATACCGTCCTGCTCGATGGCCAGGATGATTTCGTCGGTGCAACGGTTGTTGTCGGCGAGGAAGAGCTCCTGGTAGGCGTTGTACTTGCCGGCGGAGCTGGTGTGCAGGCTGTAGCCGTCGTCCATGAGGTCCTTGAGGACAGCTGCGCACTTGTCATAAGCCTTGGTGCCGGTGTAAACCTCTGCGTTGAGGTAGAGCTTTGCGAGGAGGAACTTGGCTACGCTCTTGTTGACGTGGCCGTAGGCAGTGGCGCTGCGCTCGGGCAGGGTGCTGTTGTCCTTGAGGTCGATAAGCTCTTTCTCAAGCCATTCGTAAAGGTCTGCGCGCTTGATCTGCTGGGGAACCGATCCGTCGAACTTGTCGTTGAAAGGCACGTTGCCGAAGTTGTCGATTGCATGGTAGTAGGCGATTGCGCGGAGCACGCGGGCTTCGTCGATCAGCTGCTGCTTGCCGTCAAACTCGAGAGCGCCTTCCCTGGTGGCTTCATAGATAAATTCGTTAGCCATGCTCACCACGATGAAGATTCGTGAATAGAAAGCATAGATAAACGTGTCTGCCGTGGTCCAGCACATCCAGTGCAGGTCCTTGATGGTCTGGTCGTTCCAACCGCAGACGGATTCGTCGGTGGTCAGCTCGTTGAGGTTGTACAGACCGCGGAGGTACTGTGAAGCACCGCCGTCAAGGCCGGAAATCGAAGGTGATCCGTTGGCTCCGTAGTAGCCGGAGGTGGCGAAGCAAAGATACACGCCGGCGAGGAAGTTCTCGTAAGCAGCTTTGTCCACGAGGACTTTGTCTGCGGTGTTGGCGTTGGGGTCGATAGGAGTGACGTTGAGGTCTCCCACGCAAGAATTCATCACGAGGGCTACGAGGACGGCACCGATAATATATTTAATGTGTTTCATAATCTCATCCCTTTTTTAGAAGTTGAACTTGAGACCGAGGATGAAGGTCCTAGGACGAGGATACATGGCGTTGTCGATGCCCTGGAAGATTTCAGGATCGACTCCGGTGTAGCCGGTAAGGCAGCAGATGTTCTGCACCGTTCCGAAGATGTTGAGGGATGCATTGCGGTCCTGGCTGATGCTGAAGAGCTTCGGGATGGTATAACCGACGGTGAAGTTGTCCAGCTTGAGATAGGAGCCGTCCTGCAGGTAGTAGTCGCTCAGGTACTGGGCCTGGGTGAAATATGAATAAGGAGCCGTTGCGACACGGTTGCCGATGAACTGGTTGGTCCAGAGGTCGGCGAGCATTTCGGTGTCGGAGGCTACGTTGTTATAGACCCAGTTGCCGATTGCGGCGTGTCCTGAAAGGGCGAAGTTCCAGTTCTTGTAGGAGAAGTTGGTGTTGAAGCCGAAGGTGAAGTCGGGGTCTGCGTGATGGCCGAGCACCTTGTCGTCGGCTGTGATCTGTCCGTCGGGACGCTTCTCGAGGAAGGTGTTCTCGGTCCCGTCTGCGGCGAAGCGGTCTGTGGTCTCGTTGCCTGCGGCGTCCTTGTACCAGGGCACTGTGGGCTGGTCGACATAGACACCGTTGATGGGACGGCCATCGCTGTCATATACCTGCTGATAGAGGTTGAAGGTATAGATAGGATATCCGACCTGGAACATCTGCACGTTGTTGCCGGTACCGCCGGAGATTCCGCCGGTCTCTACGCCGGTGGCGTTCTCGTCGGAAGCGGTCAGCTTGGTGATGCGGTTGTTGTTGTAAGCCACGTTGAATCCTGCGGTCCAGCTCATGTCGCGGGTCTCTACAAGCACTCCGTTGATGCTGAGCTCAACACCCATGTTGGTCATGGAACCGATGTTGGAGTTGAGGTAGTTGGTGAGGTTGGACAGTGCCGGCACGGGGACGTAGTTGAGGATGTCGTTGGTGTCTCTCTTGTAGAGGTCGATGCCTGCGGTGAGGCGGTCATCCCAGAAGCCGAGGTCCATACCGATGTTGTAGGTGGTGGTGGACTCCCAGCGGAGGTCTGCGCTGTAGCCGACTGCTACGAGGGGATTGGTGTATTGCGCTCCGTTGGTGAAGTAATACGAACCGAGCTGTGTGGTGAGGAACTGGGCGAAGGTGTCGTAGTATCCGCCGACCGCCTGCTGGCCGGTCTGGCCCCAGCTGAGACGGAGTTTCCAGGTGGACATGTTGGGCTTGAGAGCTTCTGCAAAGTTCTCCTTGAGGATATTCCAGCCGAATGCTGCGGAAGGGAAGATACCCCATTTGTGGTTCTGGAAGCGGGAAGTACCGTCAGCGCGGAGGGTTGCGGTGAAGAGGTACTTGTCTGCCAGGGTGTAGTTGGCGCGGCCGAAGAAGGAGATGAGGTAGAGCTCGCCCTTGCCGACGGAATTGCCCAGGGACTGGGTGGGATCGGTGAGCTTGTAGGAGTCGCTCTTGCTCTCGTTGTAGAAATGCTGCCATGAGTAACCTGCCATGAAGTCCACGTTGTGGATGTCGGCGAAGGTGTGGTTGTAGTCACCGTAGAACTCGAGGGTGGTGTCGCGACGGCCGTAGCTGTAATCGGTGTGCGAACCGGAACCGCTCTGGTTGGTGTTGTGTAGTGACTGCTCGGAACCCTGTGCGACTTCGGTAACGCCGTTGGAGCTTGCCCAGTCGATACCGAGGTTGAGGTTGAAGCGGAGGTCCTCAAATCCGTGGATCTTGTAATCAAACTGTGCATTGCCGATGAAACGGTATGCGTCGGCGTTGTCGATCTTGTCGTTGAGGAGCGCCACGGGGTTGGTGGTCGCCATGCTGTTGATGTTGCCGGAGGCGTCGAACCATGCGGTATAGCCGTTGAGGTTGTAGCCGGGTACGTCATTCATGACGGGCTTGGTGGGATCGTAGTGGTTGGCCGATCCGATTGCGCCCTGGTTGGCATACCAGTTCTTGGCGTAGGTGCCCTTTCCGTTGAGGTTCACCTGGAGGTGCTTGTCGAAGAAGCTGGGCGAGAGGTTGATGGATGCTGTGGCGCGGTTCATCTTGGATCCCTTGAGGGTACCTTCCTGGCTCATGAAGCCGCCGGATACACGGTAGGGGAGGAAAGAACCGATCCTTCCGTTGAGGGAGATGTTGCCGTCATAGGTGGGGGCGAGCTGGTAGATTTCCTTCTGCCAGTCGGTACCCTTGCCGTCATTGGCAATCACTCCGTTGATGCCGAGATGCTGCTCTGCAGGGGAGTTGGGACCGTAGAAGTCCTGGATGAGCTTGGTGAGGCCTTCTGCGTCGAGCAGCTCGTTGTACTTGGCCACGGTGTTGAGGGATGCGGTGAAGTCGACTGCCACATGAGGGATGGCGGTAGCGGTCTTGGCGCCCTTCTTGGTGGTGATCACGATAACACCGTTGGATGCGCGGGAACCGTAGATTGCGGTTGCGGAAGCATCCTTGAGGACGGTGAAGCTCTCGATATCCTCAGGGTTGATGGAGGAGAGAGGATCGGACATACCGGAAATGCCGTCGTTGGACACGGGCAGGCCGTCGATAACGTACAGAGGGTTGCTGTCTGCGCTGAGGGATGCGCCACCACGGATACGGACGGTGGCTGCGGAACCAGGCATACCGGAACCCGCAGTTACGACCACACCTGCGGTCTTGCCACGGAGAAGGTCGGCAGGGGAGGTGATGGAACCCTTGTTGATCTCGTCGGCCTTGACGGTGGAGACAGAACCGGTGAGGTCGCTCTTCTTGACCGTACCGTAGCCGATGACCACGACGTCGTCGAGGAACTCGCTGTCTTCTACCATGAAGATCTCTGCGGGAACATCACTCGCCTTGAAAGTCTGCGATGAATAACCGATGCAACTGACTTCCACTGTTGCATCCGCACTTGAAACGGTAAGGATGAAGTCTCCGTCGAGGCCCGTGGAGGCACCGTTGGTCGTGCCCGCCTCCATAATGGTGGCGCCGATCACGGGTCCCAAGGCATCGACTACGACTCCCTTGACCTGGTATCCGCCCTGGGCGAATACATTAGTACCCATAAGTCCGAGGAGGAGTATGGATACTGCGGTTAGAATCCTTTTCATTGAGAGTGTAGTTAGTATTAATTGGTTGTTGGTAGTATGATTATTTCACTTTGATGAAGCTCACGCTGCAGGCTCCGAGCACCAGATAGACTCCGGCGAGCAGGAGCATGGCGCCCTGGCTGCCTCCCACAAGGCTGATTACAAGGCCGCCGGTGGCCGCCGCGACTATCTGCGGCAGGCAGATGGTGCAGTTGAAGAGGCCCAGGTAGCTGCCCATGTAAGGGTTGCCCTGCAGGGAATTGGTGAGGAAGGTGAAGGGGATTGCGAGCATTGCGGCCCAGGCTACGCCGATGAGGAAGTAGCTGACGAAGAGCAGGTACTGGTTGTGGATGAACATCACAGATGCGAATCCGGCGGCGCCTATGAGGAGGCTCACGACGTATGCGAGCTTGAGGGTCTTGAACTTGGGGATGAGGAGGGCCCAGCAGATGGAACCTATGGCCTGTACGGCGAAGAGGACGCCCACCCAGTTGCCTGCGGCCTGGTATTCGGCGGAGGCGACGTCGGTGGTGCCCCAGCAGTTGCGGGCGATGGCTCCGTTGGTGTAGGTCCACATGTACAGGAATGCGGCCCAGCAGAAGAACTGCACGAGACCTACGGTCCAGAAGGTCTTGGGGGCCTTGACGAGGAGCTTGAGCAGGCCCTCGGACTTCTTCTCTTCGGTTTTTGCGGGGTCTATTCCGTGGAACTCGGCGTATTCTGCCGGAGGCATCTCCTTGACCTTGAGGAAGGTATAGAGTACGCAGAGGATGAGGATGGCGGCGCCGCAGTAGAAGCTGTAGATGACGCTGTCCGGGATGACTCCCTCGGGAGCTGTGTTGGCTATGCCTATCCAGGTGAAGAAGATGGGGAAGAGGTAGCCCACGAGCGAACCGGCGTTGCACAGGAAGCTCTGGATGCTGTATGCGGTGGCCTTCTGCTTTTCACCCACCATGTCTCCGACCATCATCTTGAAAGGCTGCATGGCAACGTTGATGGATGTGTCGAGGAAGATGAGGGAGAAGAGGCCGAACCACATGGCGGCGTTGAGGCCGAGGAGCACGCGCGTTCCGAAATGGAGCGAACCCGCGTTGGGCAGGAAGGCCATGACGAGCACGGCTATGAGTGCGCCGACGAGCAGGTAGGGTTTCCTGCGGCCCATCTTGCACCAGGTGCGGTCTGACCATTTGCCGATGAGGGGCTGGACTATCATGCCCATGAGGGGCGGAAGAATCCAGAAAAAGCTAAGCTGATGGGGGTCTGCGCCAAGGGTGGCGAAGATACGGCTGATGTTTGCGCTCTGGAGGGCGTATGCAATCTGGACTCCGAAAAAGCCGAAGCTCAGGTTGAACATCTGCGCGAAAGACAGATCTTTTCTGTTGGTCATTATCGGTTACTTTTAGCGTTCAACGGGTCAAAGTAACCGCAAATATAAACAGAATTCGGGATAATTATATAATAAGTACGTGAAAAATTTCGGAATGGTTCGAAACGTTCCGTCTTCAGAAGCCGCGGCCCGGGGGTGCGGGGCGCTTATTCTCCGGCTGCGAGGGAGAAGGTCAGCTCGAGGCGCGGACGAAGGGATTCGTCCTGATACTCAGGGCCATAGAGGGTGGCGCAGTAGTAGCGGTCCTTGTCCAGGAGGTCCTGGGTGGTGGTGCTCGACGTAGAACTGCTGTTGAGCATGTTGTAGTACATCATCATGCTGTAGTAGTTGCTGTACGCATTGTAGCCGTAACCGCCATAGCCGCCGTAGCCGTATCCGTAACCGTATCCGCCATAGCCTCCGTAGTACATGTTGTTGTAGTAGTTCTGGTAGGCCAGCATCTTGTAGTAGTCGGACAGGTCGCTGCTGGTTTCCGTAGTGATGGTCTCGTGGGCCGTGATGATGAACCAGATGTCGAATTCCCCGCCGAGGAGCTTGCGGCGCCTGAGGGCGTCTATGCTGCTTTCGCCGTCCTGCGGGGTCTCGCTGATCTTGAGTATCTCCTGCAGGTGGTAGGTTATGTCCGGCTCGTAGCAGAGGGTGCTGCGGTTGATCTCTCCCTGGTTCTCGCTGGACGATGCGGCGTCTGTGAGGCTGGAGAAGGTGACAAGGGTGTCGTTCTGCCTCAGGCGGCAGGTGGGGGAGAGGATCTGCGGATACTTGAACATTTCCCTGTAGTCTTCCGGGAAGGGGAAAGGCAGCACGAGGGTGGCCTTGTTGATGACGGCCTGGGCCGGAATGCCACCCTCGGCGCGGATGAGGTCCTCAGCCAGGTGCTTGAGGCCCACCGCAGAGATGACGGGCTTGAGTCCGCCGCCGCCCTCGATGGCGATGCTTTCCTTAGCCGGGCCCTCGAGCGCCCTGGACTCGTGCGAAGTGAGGTTGAGGGCGTATTCGGGGTAGCTGCCGCGGCTGACGGAGCTGCTGGTCATGAGGGAATCGAGGTTGGTGAAATCCGTCAGGCCGTAAACGAAGCGGAAGACGGTGTCTTTCTCCGCCACGCCGTCACGGTCGTAGTCGCACTTCATGTGGAGGGTGGCGTAGTTGCCGAGTACGTATTCCTCGGAGGCGCTGTAGCCGGTCTGGAGCTCGAAAATGTTGATGCGTCCGCCTGTGCCGGAAGGGGCGTCTGTGGAAATGTGGATGCCGGGGATCCTGCGGTGATAGCTGCCGATATCCGCCAGGTCCGCCTGCGTGATTTCCAGGAAGCGGCGGGCGTATTCCTCGGTGAAGTCGAAGCTCAGGGAGTCCATTCCGTTTACGGTGGGGGTGCCCTTGACTATGGATTTGGACCAGTCAACCTTGACGGAGTTGCCGAGGCAGTCGTAGTCCCTCCCGGGCTTGACGGGCTCCTCCAGCGAATGAACGCGCACCTGCTGGATGATGGCGGACTGGTCGAAGGAGGCCACGGAAACGCTGTCCAGGGCCGCTGCGAAGTGGAAATTGAGTATCTTGGCGGCGGCTGTGTTGCCAAAGTCGAGGGTGTCTTTGACCGGCACTATGGTGAGCGCGCAGCTGCGGCTGCTCAGGCCGAAGGCCTCGTCGCGTATGGCGCCTATGGTGATGCGCGTCTGGTTGTAGCCGGAAAGGGAGTCGGTAAGCTTTGTGGATATCGTGCCCGGGGGCAGCTGGGCCCTCACGGGGTGGATCGTATAAGTCTGGTTCTTGGGTATGAGGTTGCCGCCGAGCTCGTTGTCCATGTCGATGCAGGACAGGCAGCAGAGCAGTGCCGCCGCTATGGCCGTAAAGTGGAATTTCATCTTAAATCGTGTCGTAAAATGCGTTGTACGCATCGACGTAGCTGCCGTCCTCGAGGGCCTGCTGGTCGAATTTCAGGAACGGGAGCTTTCGGGAGCGCGCGTACCTCAGGACCTCGGGCTTGATGTCGGGTGCTCCGGCGATGATGCCGTCTGCGTACTGGATGGCAGTCTTGGCAAGATTGATGCCATCGGCGCCCTTGGCGAGATTCTGGAGGCCGTCCGCATCCAGGCCGCCGAATACCGCCTTTGCCGCGAAATTGGGGCTGAAAGGCTGCTCGGGGGTGTCTCCGTAAAGGGAGAGGACGATTTTGCTGGACGAGAAGATAGGGTCGTCTTTGTAGGATTTCTTGAGGTATGCGGGCACCAGGTGCGAGATCCATCCGTGGCAGTGGATGATGTCCGGGGTCCAGCGGAGCTTCTTGACCGTCTCCAGGACGCCGCGGGCGAAGAAGATGGCGCGCTCGTCGTTGTCCGGGAAGAAGTTGCCGTCTGCGTCTTCGAACATGAACTTGCGGCGGAAGAAATCTTCGTTGTCTATGAAATAGACCTGGATGCGTGCCGCCGAGATGGAGGCCACCTTGATGATGAGGGGGTGGTCTATGTCTGAGATGATGATGTTCATTCCCGACAGGCGAATCACCTCGTGGAGCTGATTCTTGCGCTCGTTTATAAACCCGTAGCGGGGCATGAAGGAGCGTATTTCCTTCTTGCGCTCCTGGATGCTCTGGGGGAGCTGGCGCGCAATATTCGCGATCGGGGACTCCGGGAGATAGGGACACATCTCGGAGTTGACGAACAATACTCTTTTTACGTTCTCGGCCATTATGCACAAAGGTAAGCAAAATTTTTTAAAAAATAGCGATATTTCATTATCTTTGAGGTCAATTTGGGAGTTTATGGGTAAGAAAGAAGACAACAAACTCATCCGCCGGCGTCTGCGTAACGCCTACGCATCCAGCATTATAAGCATCAGCATGGTCCTGCTGCTGGTCGGAGTGGCCGCGCTTCTCATCGTCAACGCCCGGGTTGTTTCGGACTATTTCAAAGAAAACCTCCAGCTTTCGGTCATCCTGCGCACCGACGCAAGCGATTCCGAGGCCCTCGAATACCAGAAAAAAGTGGAGTCGATGCCCTTCATCCGCGGCACTCATCTCGTCACCCGCGAGGAGGGTGCGGAGGAGCTCTCGAAGATGCTCGGGGACGACTTCCTCTCCGTATTCGAAACCTCTCCCGTGCCGGTCTCCCTGGAGGTTAAGCTCCGTGCCGATTATGTTTCCCCGGACAGCATAGCCGTAGTGCGCCGGGCCCTCGCGTCGTCCGGATGCGTGGAGGAGGTGGAGTGGCAGCAGTCTCTGGTGGAGGCGCTCAACAACAACCTCGCAAAGATCTCGCTGGTGCTTGGAGTGTTCATCCTGCTTCTGCTGTTCATCTCTTTCGTGCTGATTAACAATACGGTACGCCTGAGCGTGTTCTCCCGCAGGTTCACCATCCATACCATGCAGCTGGTAGGCGCAACAAAGGGCTTCATCCGCGCCCCGTTCGTGCGAGGCGCCGTGGCGCAGGGGCTCCTGGCCTCCCTCATCGCCCTGCTGGCCCTTGCAGGCGCCCTGTTCCTGCTGCGCTCCGGCTTCCCCCAGATATTCGATTCCATACAGCTCAGCTCGCTGCTTATCGCGGCCGGCGTGGTGGTAGTTTCCGGCATAATCCTGTGTGTCGTCTGCACCTGGCTGGTGGTCGGCAGACTCATCACTCTCAATAAGGATGAATTATATTACTGATATGAGTAAAATGGCAATTTCCCGCAAGGGGCTGCGGCTCCTGCTCGCCGGTCTCCTGGTCATGGTGGCCGGATATATACTGATGATGGGCGGCCTGAGTCCCGATCCCAACGTCTTCAATTACGGAATGTTCGATTTCCGTCGCCTCGTGGCAGCCCCGCTCGTCATTCTAGCAGGCATAGTGGTCGAGATTGTCGCCATCATGGGTAATTTTGAAGACTCCGATAAGAAATAATTATGAATTGGCTTCAGGCTTTTATCCTCGGAATCGTCCAGGGACTCACCGAATTCCTCCCTGTCAGCAGCAGCGGACACCTCGCTATCGGCAAGGCCGTCCTGGGTGTGGAACCGGCCGGTGACCTGATGTTCGAGGTTACCGTTCATGCCGCTACCGTGCTGGCTACCATATTCGTTTTCCGCAAGCAGATCTGGAAGCTCCTCTGCGGGTTGTTCAAGTTCAGATACAACGACGAGACCGATTACGTCGCCAAGCTCTGCGTCTCCATGATTCCCGTGCTGGTCGTGGGCGTGTTCTTCAAGGACTGGGTGGAGGCCGCCTTCGGCTCCATGCTGGTCGTAGGCCTCGCGCTCGTCGTCACCGCCATGCTGCTTACGTTCTCCGATTGGAGGGCGAGGTCCTTCGCTGGCGCTCAGGATGACATGAAAGGCGCTCAGGATGACAGGAAAGGCGCTCAGGATGACGGGAAGGGCGTCCGCAACGGCATCAGTTTCTGGCAGGCGTTCGTGGTCGGCATAGGACAGGCGCTGGCCGTCATCCCCGGCCTGTCGCGCTCCGGTACGACCATCAGCACAGGCCTTCTCTGCGGCGTCAGGCGCGAAAGCATGGCCCAGTTCTCCTTCCTCATGGTGCTGGTCCCCATACTCGGGGAGATGTTCCTGGATATCGTGGGAGGTGAATTCGCCGCCTCTGCCGTGGGTGTCGGGCCGCTGGTAATCGGCTTCATAGCCGCATTCTTCTCCGGACTCTTCGCCTGCAAGGTGATGATCGCCCTCGTGCGCAAGGCACAGCTCAAGTGGTTCGGCCTCTACTGCGCCGTCGTGGGCCTTCTGGTGCTGTTATTCCTGGTCTGATGCGTACCCTTGTATATTTTGTCGCCGACGTGCACCTGGGCATGCAGGCGTACGACCCTGCGGAGCGCGAACGCCGTTTCGTGTCCTTCCTCAAGGACATCCCGCGCGACGCCCTCGCCGTCTATCTCCTCGGCGACATCTGGGATTTCTGGTACGAATACCGCGACGTGGTTCCCCGCGAAGGCGCCCGCGTGGTGGCGGAACTGATAGCCCTCGTGGATGCGGGCGTGGATGTGGTTTTCGTCCCCGGGAACCACGACATCTGGGCCTATTCGTTCTTCGAGAGCCTCGGCATACGCAAGTGCGAACAGCCGCTGAACGTACGAATAGGAGACAAGTCTTTCTGCCTCGGGCACGGCGATTCCCTGGGCGGCGGTCGCGTTGGTTACAACCTGATACTCAAGCTGTTCCGCTCGCGCTTCGCGCAGAAGGCGTTCAGCACCCTTCATCCCTGGATAGCCTGGCGCCTCGCCACGTCCTGGTCGGAATCAAGCCGCAAGAAGCACGAGGGATACCACTTCCGCGGCACCGAGGAGCCGCTGTACCGCTTTGCCGCAAAGCAACAGGCCGACTACTGCATATTCGGCCATTTCCACGACCGCGTGGACATGCCGCTGCCCAACGGCGGGCGCCTTATCGTTCTTGGGGATTGGATGGACGGTAAGCAGCCGCACGCGGTGTTCGATACCGCTAGTTCTTCTTTTTCTTTGAGTCTTTCTTCACCTCGCTCTTGAGGCGGTCGAATTTGAGGACTGTCTTCTTGGGTTCCTCCCAGAACACCGAGTAGTAGAACTGGTCCCATTTGCCTTCGTCCCAGATCTTTACGAGTTCTTCGGTCTTGGAGTCGCGCCCCTTGGGGTCGTAGCGCGACTTGAGGTCCTGGGCGAACAGTTTGGCTATTACCTGCCAGAAGTTGGCGGCGAATCCGCTCTCGTATTCCTTGATGATCTCGAAGGCGCTCATGCCGCATTCGCGATCGACCAGGCGCATGAGCAGCACGCCCTGGGACGTCGTCATGTGCTTGATGTCGGCCGTGAAGAGGTCCAGGAGCTCGCGCTCGACCTGCTTGATGTACTGGGTGCGCTGGCTGCGCTTGGTGGCGTCGGCCGCGATGGTGCTGTCGACCTGGGCCATGAGCTTGCGCCCCACGAGGGCGTAGGGATAGACCTTGTTGAAATTATAGACCAGCCGGTATTCCTTGCGCCAGTCGCCGCTTTTCCTGAATCCGCGGCCGCGGGGGAAGACCCAGATGGGGTCCAGGGTGTCGAAGAAGGTGGTGTCCCCGTCATGAACCTCGTAGTACATCGGGAAGCCCTTCGGCGCCCTGATGCCCACAGTCTGCGCGTCCAGCATCCCTGCGGCCGCGCACAGCAATATGATTATGACGGTTATCCGTTTCACGCTGCAAAGTTAATCAAATTCTTTGCCAAACGCTAACTTGCTGTCAACCAGCTTTTTGCGTTTTTTAGTCTTTTGGCCGTCCCATTCCTGCCGAAGCGCGACGGGATTGTGGCGGTGCCCAGCGTCCCGTCGCGGGGGTGAAAGAGGGCGATGAGGGTGAAAGGCGCTTGTGTAAGGATTGTGGCTGTGCTCAGCATCCCGTCGCGGGGGAGAAAGAGGGCTGATGAGGGAGAAAGGCGCTTGTGTAAGGATTGTGGCGGTGCTCAGCGTCCCGTCGCGGGGGTGAAAGACGTTTCTGCGGAAGCGAAAGAAGGGCTGTTTACGCCGTGTCGAAAAAGTTGGAAAAGAATTTGGGGCGAAGTGTGTAAGTTGCGAATAAACGCGTAGTTAGCTGAAAAATTCCGTGTCGAAAATAGTTGAAAAATTTTACAAAAAGCCTTGCGGTTTGCGGATTTTTTACTATCTTTGCAGTCCCAAAAAATGGGCATTTGTGGGGCAACTCATTGAATGTCAAGCATTTAGGGTTTTTAGGAAATATTTTTTAAAGTAATACAACAATGTTACAACCTAAGAGAACAAAATTTAGAAGGGAACAGAAGAACCGCATGAAGGGCAACGCCCAGCGCGGCAACCAGCTCGCGTTCGGTTCCTTCGGAATCAAGACCCTTGAAAATTGTTGGCTTACAGCGCAGCAGATCGAGGCAGCCCGTCAGGCTATCTCCCGTAGGATGAACCGTGAAGGCCAGATATGGATCAGGGTATTCCCTGTCAAGCCCATCACCAAGAAGCCTCTCGACACCCGTATGGGTAAAGGTAAGGGCGATCCTTACGCATTCGTAGCCCCCATCACTCCCGGCCGCATCATCTTCGAGGCAGAGGGCGTTTCCCTCGAGACCGCAAAAGAGGCAATGCGCCTCGGCGCCAACAAGCTCCCTATCGCAACCAAGTTCGTGGTTCGCAGGGATTATGTCGACTAATTAAACGGAGAAAAGATAATGAAAGCAGCAGAAGCACGCGAAATGTCTGTAGCAG
>JAFZLQ010000076.1 GCA_017551425.1 Bacteroidales bacterium
ATAATGTTCTCGAGGATACCGCGGCCGCCGCGCCAATCCTTCTTGGAAGGACCGTCAACGGTCTTCTGGGTTGCGGTTGCAGCGTGAACGGTGGTCATGAGGCCGCGGACTACGCCGAACTTGTCGTTGAGAACCTTGGTGATAGGAGCAAGGCAGTTGGTGGTGCAGGAAGCGTTGGAGATGATCTTCTGGCCTGCATAGGTCTTGTGGTTTACGCCATAGACGAACATGGGGGTTGCGTCCTTTGAAGGGGCGGAAAGGATGACCTTCTTTGCACCTGCTGCAAGGTGTGCGCTGGCAAGCTCCTCGGTGAGGAAGAAGCCGGTGGACTCGACGACTACATCTGCGCCAAGGGCGCCCCAGGTGATGTTTGCAGGATCCTTCTCTGCGAAGACCTGGATCTTGTTGCCGTCAACGATAAGGAAGTTGCCTTCGACTTTGATGTCGTGCTTGAACTCACCGTGGACGGAGTCGTACTTGAGCATGTAAGCGAGATAGTCGGCGTCGAGGAGGTCGTTGATACCGACGACGGTTACGTCATTTGCGAAATTCTCGACTGCTGCGCGGAAAACCATACGGCCGATGCGGCCAAATCCGTTAATACCAAGTTTGATCATTTTGTGATTTATAAAAGTTTAACAATTGTTTATTTGTCAAAATATCGGGGCAAATTTATGAAATTTTTTGCTGAATTTCAATTATATTTGCAAATATAATTTTCGGAAAACCATGCGCATCCTAGTAACCAACGACGACGGCTACCAAGCCAGCGGCCTTCAGAGTCTCGTACGCACGCTCAAGCCTTTCGGAGACCTGACGATAATAGCCCCCAAGTCGCCCCAGAGCGGCATGTCAATGGCCGTGAGCATGGGATTCCGCCCCATCGCAGTCAAGCATATAGAGACCCTTCCCGGTGAAGACTGGTGGTATCTGGACGGCACGCCCGCCAGCTGCGTCAAGTTCGGGATAGACAATATCCTGTATCCCGTCAAGCCGGATCTTGTAGTCTCCGGCATCAACCACGGCAACAACGCAGCCACCGCCACTCTTTATTCCGGCACGATAGGAGCCGCCATGGAAGGCACCGTAAACGGCATCCCCTCCATCGGCGTAAGCCTGGACACCTTCGCGGAAGACGCAGATTTCTCCGCCATCGAACAGCTGTTCCCGGACATCCTGCGCAGGCTTCTCGCCAACTACAACCCCAGGAAGGGCTCATTCTACAACGTCAATTTCCCCAATCTTCCCGCAGGCAGGATAAAGGGCATACGCCCGGCGCGCGTGGGTTACGCACACTGGGAAAAGGAATACGTAAGCTACGGCGCCGAGTTCCTTGCTTCCAGGGGCCTAGGGCAGTCGTTTGCCGCGAGGGCGTATGCAGACGCCAAGCTGCCGGAGGAGGAGCTCTATGTGATGGCTGGGGACTTCGTGTCCGAGCCGGACAACCTGCCCGACGCAGACCACCTCCTGATGGAACAGGGGTACGTCACCGTCACCCCGCAGAACATTTACAATACGGACCTGCAGGAACTGGAACGCCTATGCGATATTATCTGACGGCAGGGGAGGCATCCGGCGACCTGCATGGCAGCAATCTCATACGCGCCCTGCGGGCCGAAGATCCTGGGGCGGAGTTCCGTTTCCGGGGCGGAGACCTGATGGCCGCCGCGGCAGGCATCCAGCCCGTCGCGCATTACCGCGAAGGCGCCGTCATGGGGCCCACGGACATACTGGCCAAGGCCGGCACGCTCCTCAAGTCCCTGCGCAGCTGCAAGAAAGACATAGAGGCGTGGAAGCCCGACGTGGTAATCCCCATAGATTATCCGGGATTCAACCTGAAGATAGCCCGATTCTGCCATTCCCGCGGCATCCGCGTATTCTACTACATCGCCCCCAAGACCTGGGCTTCCCGGGCCCGGCGCAACAGGCAGCTGCGCGAATACGTGGACAGGCTTTTCATCGTATTCCCCTTCGAGGTTCCGTATTTCACTAAGGCCGGAGTGCCGTTTGTCTACAAGGGCAATCCGCTGGTGGACGCAATAGACGCGCACAGCTTCGAGCGCCCGTGCGAGGGCCGGTATCTTGCCGTGCTCCCAGGCTCAAGGGCGGGGGAGATCAGGCGTACCATGCCGGTCTGCATGGATGTCGCCGACGAGCTCGGCATGCAGGTCCTGGTGGCCGGAGCCCCGTCTGCAAGTGCAGGAGACTACGAACAGTGGACCGCCGGCCGTCCCAACGTCAAGGTGCTTTTCGGCCGCACCTACGACATACTCAGGCATGCCGATGCCGCCGTCATCAACTCCGGCACCGCTTCGCTGGAGGCGGCTATTATCGGCACGCCGCAGGTCGTATGCTGGAGCACGTCAGCCCTTACCTGGTGGTACGCAAAGCATCTGCTGAGGGTGGGGAAGCATATCCCCTATATATCGCTGGGCAACCTCTGCCTCGGGCGCGAGGCTTTCAGGGAACTGCTGCAGGACGATTTCAACAGGCAGAACGTGCTGCAGGAACTCAAACGCCTGCTGCAGGACGATGAATACCGCAGCCGCATGCAGGAGGACTACAGGCAGATACGCGAATCCCTCGGCGGCGCCGGAGCGTCCCGCGCCGTGGCAAAAGCAATGACAAACGAAATCAAATCCATAATAGTATGAAAAGACTGATGATAATCGCAGCAGCAGTGCTGTCTCTCTGCAGCTGCTCCGTGCTGACCGGCATCGACTGGAACGCAGAAGGTCTCGCATCTGCGGCCGGCAAGGCCATGACCGCCGCAAGTATCTCGGACGAAATGGTGGTGGAACTCTGCCGCCAGAGCATCGCCCAGCTTGACGCCCAGAACACCATCGAGACCGGGGCATACGCCCAGCGCCTCGCACGCGTCATGAAAGGCATAACCGAAATCGACGGCGTGCCCGTAAACCTCAAGGTCTATAAGACCAACGAAATCAACGCATTCGCCAGCGGCGACGGTTCCATACGCGTCTATACGGGCCTGATGGACATGATGGACGACAACGAGCTGTACGCCATCCTGGGCCACGAAATCGGCCACGTGCACAACAAAGACACCAAGAATTCCATCAAGAGCGCATACCTCGCATCCGCCGCGCGTGACGTTGTCGCTTCCGCCGGCAACTACGGAGCGCTTGCCTCATACCTGCTTGGAGACATAGGCGAGGCCCTCATCAGCGCACAGTATTCGCAGAAGGTCGAGTACAAGGCCGACCAGTACGGCTGCCAGTTCGCCATCGACGGCGGGCGCGATCCCTACAGTATGTACAATGCCCTGCAAAAGCTTCTTACGCTTTCACAGGACACCGAGAACTCAATTATCGCGCACATGTTCGCCGACCATCCCCAGACGGAAAAGAGGGCCGCAAAGGTAAAGGCCCAGGCCGACGAATACGTAGCTAAAGTTTCAAAATAGCGTAAACCAGGTTCTTTACGATGTAAAGGCTCAGGCTCAGCAGAATAATCAGCGACCAGTCAAGACCGCAGATTACGCATACGAGGATGGCAGCAAGCACAAGGAAAGCGAGCGCCATCCTCTTTCCTTTGACGACGGGGGAGTCGTCGCGGTGGAATTTGAGCGAAAACATGGGTATCTCGCTTACCAGAAGGGCGCAGAGACACAGGCTGAGGACCGGGATGAATACCGGGCCGGCGCACCATTCGGCCAGGAAACAGGCGGGATCTGCGGCCACATAGTAGCAGAGCGAGCCTGTAAGCATGGCGCAGGCCGGCGTGGGAAGTCCCAGGAAGCTGTTGGTCTGGCGGGTATCTACATTGAATTTGGCAAGCCTGATTCCGCTGAAAACGGCTATGGCAAGGGGAATCCAGCAGATCCAGCTCTCTCCGAACATGCAGGTGCGGGAGAGGTTGTAGAGCATCACCGACGGCAGGACGCCGAAGGAGACAAGGTCTGAAAGGGAGTCGAGCTCCTTGCCCAGATCCGAATAGGCGCCAAGCAGGCGGGCCGCAAGCCCGTCCAGGAAATCCGCCACGGCGGCGGCGAGCATCAGGATGAATGCGATGTCGGGACGCCCCTTGAAAGCGAAAACAACCCCGATGATCCCGCAGGCGAGATTCATCGAGGTTATAAAGTCGGGAATGTATTTCTTCATGACGGATTACTTGATACCCAGCTTGGCCTTGAGGTCTTTGGGGAGAGCGTCCTTGTGTATCATGTAATCCAGGCTCTGACCCTTTACGAAAGCCTCGGTGGCATACCAGATACCCTTGTATTTGCCGGTCTCTCCCCAGGAATTCTTGACCATGTAATACTTCTTGCCGTCCTGGTCCTTGGCGATACCGTAGATCTGCATGCCGTGGTCGTCGGTAAGGGTCTTGTTGTCGAATTCAAACTGGCGGAGCTCCTGTGTGGCCTCTTTCTCGATCACGATGACGGGTGCAGGCTTGCCCTCCTCCTTGCCTACCCAGTGCTCCTGGTCGGAACCTGCTGCGGCGATGGCCTTGGTGTCTGCATATACGGCGACGCCGTCACGGGTGAAACCGGGATGGCTGACGTCTGCGCCCCATGCTACGGTGTAGCCGTTGTTGAGGGCGTTGTCAAGGACGGACATGAACTCGTCGATGGGGACGTTGTATGCCTCGTCTCCGCGCCAGTTGTCGCATACCTCGATGACGAATTTGGTGTAGAACGGATGATGGGTGAAGCTCGTAAGGGTCACGTAGTCTGCAGGGTTGATCTTGAGGGCGTCGCGATAGCTGAGGGGAGTGTACTCCTTGCCATCTACGACGAAGGTCTCGGGACATTTGCCGAGGTATTCGTCCAGGACCGCCTGGAAGGCGCGGGGCCATGCTGTGGTGAGGGTGCGGTTGGGGTTCTTCACGATTGCATCCACGATGCCCTTGAGGACGGCGTCAAGCTCGCCCTGTACGGGAAGTTCCGTGCCGTAGTTCATGCCGGTCATTGCGGCATTGGGGACGATTCCGTGGTCGCGGATAACATCAAGTACGTCGTCCGCCTCGCTGCCCGCCGAGAAGCCGAGCTTGCCGTCCATGCGCACATACTTGAGAGCCCTCTCGTAATATGAGTGGCTTACTACGAAGAATTCGGAGAAATCGGGATAGTTTGCGGGGTCTGAAATCTTGCCCAGACGTATGGCCTCGGACTCGAAGAATCCTATGGTGGAGTAGGCCCAGCAAGTACCGCTGCTGTTCTGGTTCTTTACAGAAGTGATGGGGTTTGCCTTGACAACGGTGAACTGATACTCGGGGAGTTTGACCTGGGGCGGCCTCTGCTGGCCGAAAGCGACGGTACCGGCGAGGGCGACCGTAAGGATAATCAAAAACTTCTTCATTTCTGTTGAATCTTAATTTTACAAATATAAGGAAAATCGGAAATAAATGGCTAAATTTGTGCAAATTTCAAAATTCAGACCATTGATGAGCAAATTATACAGGCTGTCCGTACTGCTGCTTATGGCGGCCGTCTCATGCACCCATACCGTAACCCCCGGGCGGGACACCATACCTCTGGTCAAGGATATAGCATCCGGCTATGAGGCCGCCCAGGCAAAGGTGCTGGCAGACCACGGCAAGCCCCTCCCGGCAGACGAGGTGTTCATAGCGGGTTCCCCCTCGTACACTGCACTCCTGGCGGACAAATTCCTCAATTCAGACATTTTCGACAACATCCGTGGCGGCCAGTGGAGCGACGGTCTCAAGGATTTTGCCGGAGAGACTTTCTCCTGCATTGCAGACGGCACCTTCGCCCCTTACGGCAAGACCGATCCCATGCGTCTGCGCGAGCTTGCGGTACGCTATTCCGTAGCGGCGCTGGACACCAAATGCAACGTGAGCATATACGACCTCGACGGCAACGCGGAGAAGTCATCGGCCAAGATCCTCATCCTGTCCGACCCCTGGCTCTGCGAATACGGCAAGTTCGACATCGACACCCTGTTTGCCATCACAGGAGTCAAGGTTCCGGTTATTTCTCCCCAGGACCTGATGTTCGACGCAGTCTTCGGCGGGGACCGCAAGGCCTTCAACGTGGGCATAATATGCGATTCCACATACCTTGGCACCGGAATTTATCCTTCGATCTTCCGTACCAAGGCGGCCGAGCACGGCCTCGTGGGCGCCAACTGCTTCGAGGGATGCGGCAGCCTCTATGCCTTCCTTGACGAATACATCGCGGCAGGGAACACGGTTCCCATAGACGCCATCCTTGTTGACGACCTCGCCCTGGATCCCGCTGATCTCGGGCGTGAACTGGCGGCCATCCGCGACTTCTCCATGGAGCAGTCCATGAAGTACGGCAAATTCGTCGCCCCTTCACTGGAAATAATCAGTTCCTCCGTCCTTACGATGCAGGAATGTTACCGTACGCTCCGTTCCGGAGGCCTTTTTACCCACAAGATCGCCCAGCCCGACTCCCGGTTCTACACAGTCAAGCCCCGTCCCGAGGCGGAGGGGGCCGAGTTCCTTCTGATACCCACAGTCAATGTTCAGAATTAGCGTAGCCCCGGAAGATATAGACAAACTGCCTCTGGGATCCTTTCCCGGAGACATCAAGGTCATCGACAAGCCAGGGCTCGATTACGAACGCGCAATCCTGTACCTGCGCCATCAGACCATACTCGGATTCGATACCGAAAGCCGCCCCGTATTCAGCGCGGGGCAGAGGAGCAACGGAGTGGCGCTACTGCAGCTTTCCGGGCCCAAGCGGGCATATCTTTTCCGCGTCCAGAAGCTCGGCATGCGCCGTTCGCTCTGCAACCTGCTGTCCAGCGACAAGATCATCAAGGTAGGCGCCGCCGCACTGGACGACGTACGCGGCCTCCAGCGCCTTCACGGATTCAAGGCCGCGGGGTTCATCGACCTCCAGAAAATAGCCTGGGAGTGGGGAATACGGGACAAGAGCGTGAAGAAGCTCGCCGCCAACATACTTGGCTGCCGCATCTCCAAGGCGCAGCAGCTTTCCAACTGGGAGGCAGAAAGCCTTACCGAGGCCCAGTGCCGCTACGCCGCGACCGACGCCTGGGTATGCCGAGAGATGTACATACGCCTGCTGGGCAGCGAGAAGCATCCGCTTACTCCGGAAGAAATGCTGCCGCCGCAGGACCGTCTTGCACAGGAGGCCGCCCAGGCCCGGAAGGAAGCGGCCCGCGAGCAACAGCAGCAGCAAAAGAAGGAGACGTCCAAACACCGCAGGCACCGCCGCAAGAAAAAGAAACAGGCAAATGATCAAGCTGATATTAAAGAGGGGCAGGGATGAGTCGCTGAGGCGCTTCCATCCCTGGGTCTTTTCCGGAGCTATAGCGCAGATACAGGGTTCGCCCCGCGAGGGTGACCTTGTGGCAGTGCACGACGCAGACGGCAACTACCTGGCCTGCGGCCACTATCAGGTAGGCTCCATTGCCGTACGCATACTCAGTTTCACGGCAGATCCCCAGTCGCCTTCGTTCTGGACTGATGCCATAGCCCGTGCCCGGGCAGAGCGCCTTGCAATCGGCCTACCGTCCGCAGACACGAACTGCTTCCGCCTCGTACACGGCGAGGGGGACGGCCTCCCGGGCCTTATTATAGATTGGTACGACGGCGTATGCGTGCTTCAGGCGCACAGCGTCGGCATGTTCAGGGCCAAGAGCCGCATCTGCGAGGCACTGCAGGAAGTCTTCGGCGATTCCCTCAAGGCCGTATATGACAAGAGCTCCGGAACGGCTCCCTTCAAGGCCGGACTCGAGTTGGTTGACGGTTTCCTTTACAGGGCTCCGGGTTTCGACGCCAGCGAGCTCACCGTACTGGAAAACGGCCACCGGTTCATCGTAAACTGGGTCGAAGGGCAGAAGACAGGATTCTTCCTCGACCAGAGGGAAAACCGCGCCCTGGTGGGACGCTACGCCTCGGGGCGCACCGTACTCAACCTGTTCTGCTATACCGGAGGATTCAGCATATACGCCCTTGCCGCAGGCGCGCTTTCGGTTGACAGCGTCGATTCGTCTGCCCGCGCCATGGCTCTGGTTGACCGCAATGTGGCGGCCAACGGCTTCGAGGGACGTCACAACAGCCTATGCTGCGACGCAATAGACTATCTGGCGTCCGTGCCGGAAGACAAATACGACCTGATGATAGTTGATCCGCCGGCATTCGCCAAGCACCGCGGCGTCCTCAAGAACGCCCTCCGTGCATACCAGAGGCTCAACGCCGCCGCCATCGGAAAGGTGGCTCCCGGAGGGCTCGTATTCACGTTCAGCTGCTCGCAGGTGGTCGATAAGACAGCCTTCGCAGAACTCGTTTTCAGCGCCGCAGCCCAGACCGGCCGCAGCGTCCGCATCCTCGACCGCCTCTGTCAGGGAGGCGACCACCCCGTCAGCATCTATCACCCCGAAGGAGAGTATCTTAAGGGATTGCTTCTTTACGTAGAATAGCGTTTCCTCCCGCAGGGTACTGTACCCAGAAACCCTCCGCTTCGCTCCGCCCCTCCAGCCTTCGGCTGTAGGACTATTATCCCCCTGCACCCCCAGGGGAGGGGGGGAATGTTTACCCCGCACATCGCAAGCGATGTCCCCCTTCTGTCGGCACGGCGTGCCTCCATACCCCTCGTTGGTCCAACGGCAGTGCTTATTCGGACAGTCTATCATAGAATAGCGTTTCTTCCCGCAGGGTACTGTACCCTGCTTCCCGGAATCGCTATTCGGCAGATGCTATCAATTCCAGCAATCTATCGATCGCTTCATTATCGGGTACGTGCTTCAGGACGGGCTGCCCTTTGCGGTAGATGGAGACGCGGCCGCCGCCCTCTCCGACGTATCCCCAGTCGGCATCCGCCATCTCTCCGGGACCGTTCACTATGCATCCCATGACGGCGATGACCATCCCCTTGAGATGGGAAGTACGCCTCTTGACCTCCTCGAAGGTCTCTTCGAGCTTGTACATGGTGCGTCCGCAGCCAGGGCAGGCTATGTACTCGGGCTTGTAGAAGCGGCGCCTTGCCGCCTGCATAATCTCGTCAACCAAATGCGGATCGACGCCGGCGTCCGAGGGGATTTCGTCTATCTCCCGGTCGAGCAGACGCGGCCCCCAGCTGATCGCTGCGTCCAGCACGGAATCACGTACAGAAGGCCCTTCCGGCTTGAAGTAATCGGCAAGGTAACGGGCTACAGGTAATTCATTGACAGGATTTTCCGTAAGCGAAACGCGTATCGTATCACCTATCCCTTCACGCAGCAGGGATGCTATTCCCACGCAGGATTTGATGCGCCCCGACTCGCCGTTTCCCGCCTCGGTAACGCCAAGGTGGAGAGGGAAGATTACGCCCGCCTGCTTCATCATCGCCGCCAGCTCCCGGTAAGCCTGTACCATAACAACGGTATTGGAGGCCTTGAGCGAGACGACGACGTTGAAGAAAGAAGCGTCGATACACATCTGCAGCCACTCCATGGCGGCCTTCGCCATTGCGAAAGGCGTGTTGCCGAACAGCTCGGTGATGTACTTTCCGAGCGACCCGTGGTTAAGCCCCACGCGCACGGCGGTGCCATGCTCACGGCAGACTTCCAGGAATTCGGCGAACTTCTCCCGCGCCTTTTCATGGTCGGGATGGAAATTGCCCGGATTGATCCGGACCTTCTCCACTACGGATGCGCACGCTATGGCGGTATCCGACGAGAAGTGGATATCGGCCACCAGGGGAACGCGGCATCCGGCGTCGAAAAGCCGCTGCCTGATGCTGCGCAGGGCAGGCACGTCCTGAAGGCCGGGCACGGTAACCCGGATCATCTGCGCGCCTGCTGCCGCCAGCTCGAGGCACTGGGCCACGGTTGCCGGCACGTCGGAGGTGTGGGTGTTGCACATGGTCTGCACGACGACGTCGTGCCCGCCGCCGATGACGAGGCTGTCACCGACCCTGACTTCAATCGTTTTTAGACGTTCCATATACTATGTCGCGGGCTTCCTGCCTGAGCTGGCGGTTCGTACGTCCCGTACGCCTGGTGAGCTGGAAATAGACACCGAGGGTAATCGAGACGTCGATGGGGTTGGCGTAACGGTAATAATAGGTGTTGTACGGGTGGAATACGCTGTTTTCGTAATCGGGCTCGTACAGGTTCTGGAGGCTCCAGCGGCCCAGCACGTTGAGGTGAATCTCGATGGGGTCGAACATGAAGCCCACGCCGGCTCCGCCCATCACGCCGTAGTCGAACCTGCGCTCGTAGTCGCGGAACTTGTTCTGGTACTCCTCGTCAAGCCAGATTCCGCTCCTGGTGACGGACATGCGGTATCCCACGTAGCCGCCCAGGTTGACCAGCATCTTGAAAGGATAGCTGTCGATATGCATCTGCATCATCGCAGGCATCTCTACGGTCTCCATCGACTCATATGTGGCGCCGTCTATGAAACCCCTGGGGTAGCCGGTGTCCGGATCGTCGGTGAAACGGGCGCCGGAGTGGGAATACGAAAATCCCACGGTCACCCCGAAGTACGGCAGGTACGAGAACATCTTCTCGTAATGCGTGTACATCAGCGAGATGTAGGTGGGATTGAAGATTATGTCCGCACCCATCTTGTACGGGTTGAAGAAGATGCCGGAGAAGGTGACTCCGTAGTTGGCGCCGATGAGGGAGTAGTCGTTGATGGTGTCTCCGCCGAACCGGCGCAGGTCAAGGGTATCGAGGAACTCCGCGGTATACTCCGTTTCCACATCCTGGGCACGCGCCTGGAGGGCCGTGAACAGCAGAAGCAGTATTATGGGCAGGGTCTTTCTCATAGCTCGTCGAACAGGGTTTGGATATCTACCGACTGCTCCACCTCGGAACTGGCGGGAATGTCAAGCAGGTCCTCGCCGTTGAAGGTGGCGTAGGTGACAGTCTCCGGCTGACGGTGGCCCAGCAGGGAACCGGTATCCACAATGGAGTTGCGGTTGCCGTCGTCGGTGATGCGGATGGCGTACTTGCCTTCCTTGAGATAAGGGAATTCCAGGTCGGCGTCCGTATCGATTATGTATGTGCGCAGGACGCCCTTGCGCTTGTCGTCCTGGAGGTCGATTATCACCTTGCCGTTTACGCCGGTGAAGTGGACTGTGAGCGAGCTGAGCTTTTCGTCGGTGGGCAGCGAGACCTTGACCTTGGTGCTGTCCGACCAGAAACCGTTGATGTCCCGGAAACTGTGGTGAGGCACGCGCAGGGTGTACTCGTAACCGGGAAGCAGCTTCTCGGCGGGGCGGACAATATAGCGGCGCAGGTTGGCGGTGTCACGCTCCACGGTGACGGAGCTGCGGAATTCCTTCTGCTTGGGATTGAGATACCTGAAGTCGAGGGAGTCGAAGTGCTCGTAGATGATGGGGGAGTTGAACATCAGCTCGAAGCCGTACTGCTCGACGGTCTCGGGCGACGCTGTAAGCTTGAACACGCACGTGGTATCTTCAGGCTTGATGTTCTTTCGCTGCATCTTCTGGAGCACGCGCTTGCCTTCGGGCATGGGGAGCCTGAGATGTTCGAGCGACGGACTCAGCACGCCCGTGGAATCCGTCATGCGGTAATTCACGAAGACGTGCAGGGTGTCCGGCGCGGGCTTGCGGCTGTTCACCCAGAACTCGAGGCTGTCCTGGAGTACGTTGAACTGGCTGATCAGCTCGTCGCTGCGGTAGCCCCTCACCCATACGGAATCAATCCAGGCGTATGGCGCGTTGAAGGTGATGTAGCCGGCCCTGTCGGCGGTACGCTCCCTTTTTGCAAGATATTGCAGGCTCGGCTTTTCCCGGAACAGGCGCATCTTGTGCTCGGCCTTTCGGGCCTCGCACATCAAGGTGTCCAGCATGTCGTACTTGAGCATTTCCGGAATGGTATCTACGACCCGTATGGAGGGACGGATAAGTGAATCCACGAAGCCCACCAGGTCGGCCTCGGGGTCGTATATGAAATCTCCGGCCTCGTCCTTGAGGGCGTACAGACGGTATGTGGTGTCTGCGAGGTAAGGAAGGCAGAACCAGCCCCAGTCGTCGGTCTTAACGGCCGCGTCGGGGCGGTGCAGGAAGACGGCGGAATCGGCCAGGTCCTTATAGAGAAGCACCGTCGCGCCCTTCACAGGGCGGAGGGTGTTGCAGTCCAGGACCTTTCCGGTGGTAAGCAGGGAATCTATGGTGGAGCCGGTGGAGAAGACGTATGTGTAACCGGGGAACATGTTGCCCTCGTTGTTGTCGGCTATGGCGTCGGACAGATGGAGGGTGTATGTGGTATTGGAATCGAGGGGCTCCTCGAACTGTATGATAAGGTATTTCTCGCGTATGCGCGACTTGGGAGCCTTGGCCTGGGGAGGGGAAAGCAGGATGTTCTTCGGATTCTTTATGGTGACGTATTCGTCGAAGCGGAAGACTATCTTGGTCTTGACGCACGGCACGTTCACGGCGCCGGGAAGGGGATCGATGCCTATGATGAGCGGTGGTATGGTGTCCTTGTCGCCTCCTGTGGGCGACTGGGTGGTGTTGGCGCAGGAATGCACGAACAGCATGGGCAGGAACACTATGGCCGCCAGAATCTCCGGTATGTATTTCTTCAATGTCATGCTTCGCTAATGACTACATCTTCTATGCCGTCAATCTGACGGAGTGCGTTTTCTATCTCTTCCATCATGCCGGGACGCTTTGTCCCGCGGATGGAAATGCGTATGGGAATCTCTTCCGCAACTGAATCCTGGCGCGTACGCAGGAGCTCCTCGCCCTTGCTGTACTGCTCCGAACCGGCGCCGCGGAGATACTCCAGCACCTTGCGCCTGGCGTGCCGCGTCTGGAGGAACGAAAGCCACTCGGCCTTGGGACTGGACTTGCGGGCCGTTATAATCTCCACCTGGTCTCCGTTCCTGAGCTTGCGGGAAAGGGGAGCCAGCTTCATGTTTATCTTTGCGGCGATGGCCTGGTTGCCGATGTCGGTATGCACGCAGTAGGCGAAATCGAGCGCAGTCGCGTCCTTGGGGATGCTGCGCTGGTGGCCCTTGGGAGTGAACACCACTATGGTACTGCTGGAAATCTCGTCCTGGATTATGTCCAGGAGGTCCAGCGCCCCGGCATCGGATCCGCTGATTATCTTCTGCACCTTCTCCAGCCAATGGTCCATCTGGCTGTCGCTTTCCGACAGGTAGCCGTCCTGCTTGTAAGACCAGTGCGCGGCAATACCCTTCTCCGCGATATCGTCCATCCTGCGGGAGCGGATCTGAACCTCCACCCAGATTCCCGCCTTGCTCATGACGGTGCAGTGCAGAGCCTCGTAGCCGTTGGGCTTGGGACTGTTGATCCAGTTGCGCATGCGGTTCTGCATGTTGGGATACAGCCCCGTGACCATGTTGTATATGTCGAAGGCCCGGGCCCGCTCGGCGGAAATGTCCTTTGTGTCCATATCGTAGATGATACGGACGGCGTAAAGGTCGTATATCTGCTCGAACGAGACATGCTTGTTGAGCATCTTCTGCCAGATGGAATAAGGGGTCTTGATGCGTTTGCGCACCTCGAAGCGGATGCCGGCGGCGGTGAGAGCCTCGCTTACGGGGGCGATGAAATCGTCGATGTCCCTGGAGCGCTGGGCCACGTCGCGGTTGATGCGGTTCTCTATCTCATGATAGGCCTCGGGCTGCTTGTGCAGGAGCCAGATGTTCTCAAACTCCGACTTAACGCTGTAAAGGCCGAGACGGTGGGCGAGGGGGATGAAGATGGCCTTGGTCTGGGCGAGTATCTTGTCTGCCTTGGCAGGAGGGAGGACCTGCAGGTGGCGGCAGTTGTCCAGGCGGTCGGCAAGCTTGATGAGCACCACGCGCACGTCGTCGCCCATGGTGAGCAGCACGCGCCTGAAGCTTTCGTCCTCTATTTCATCATCGGACTCCTCGAGTATGTTGCGCATGTTCTCCACGCCCTCCACAAGGCTCGCTATCTTGTCTCCGAAGAGGTTGCGCAGGCTGTCGGCGGTGAATACGGTGCTCTCCAGCACGTCGTGAAGCAGTGCGGCGCAGATGGATTTATATCCGAGGCCTATCCTGGACACGACGATGGTGGCGACCCTCACGGGATGCAGGATGTACGGCTCGCCGGTATTGAGGCACACGTCCTTGTGGGCCTCGCCGGCAAAGTCAAAGGCCTTGCGCACAAGCGAGAGCT
The DNA here is from genome assembly GCA_017551425.1 of Bacteroidales bacterium. Next base: position 14,105 of record JAFZLQ010000076.1, read on the forward strand.
CTTCTTCATCGCGGCAGCGGTTCTGCGCGAGTAGCATCAGCTCGTCAAACTCTTTCTTTATCCTGTCGTCGCACATTTCTTCTTTTTCTTACCGGTTCTTCAAAGGTGAGACCGTAATTCCGTACGTTCTGGAAGCCGTATGTAAGCTCGGCACCGTATATAATGATCTGCCAGCTGAAATTCAGCCAGATGAGGAACAGGGGGATGGCGGCCAGCACTCCGTACACCGCGTTGAGGCGCGCCACGAACACCTGGGTTTCCAGGTAGAGATACTGGAATATGACGAACACGACGCCGGCGATGATTGCCGAGCGGAGCGCGAAACGGTAGCGCACCCTTGTGGCCGGAATGAACTTGTACATCGCGGACAGGGTGAGGGCCGTAACCACGTAAAAGCCCAGGTAGCCCAGGAGCTTGGGCAGGAATCGGAGGTCGGACATGTCCAGGCCGATGAATCTGGCGGCGTTGGCGTAATAGACGATTCCGGCGCCGAAGAGTACCACTATGAACGGGGTCAGCAGGAGGATGAGCAGGTAGAAGCCGAAGCGCTTGTAAATCTTGCGGGGGATCTTCCGTATGCCCCAGACGTTGTTGAAAACGCGCTCCACCTGGAACAGCATCCACAGTATGGTCCAGAGGAAGGCGAGGGCGGAAACGAAGCCCACGACGCCGCTCTGGGCGATTTCCAGTATGTTGCCGGCCTTTTCCTGCACCATGGCGAGGAGACCTGCGTCAACGTCTGTGTTGAGCGACTGCAGGAAGGTCTGCACGTACTCGTCCAGGCCGAGGCCGTTGGTTATGGCAAAGAGGAAGGCCAGCAGGGGAATGAGGGCCATCATGGCAAAATAGCTCAGCGCCACGCACTGGAATCCCATCCTGTTCTCCGCAAAGGTGTTGACGGTAATCCGCAGGATCTTTACCAGCGACACCAGACGGCCGTAGCCTCCCGGCACTTTGTCAGTGTCGATTGCCCAGATGCGGTCGGTGAAGAGGTCGGAGAACTTTCCCATCAGAACAGAGACAATTGGGTTTCCTGCGCGGCGGGAGACTCCGCTGCGGGTATCATCTTACGGAATTCCTCCTCGCTCACTACGGGGATGCCGAGCTGCGAGCACTTGCGTATCTTCTCCGGCCCGGGCTTGGTGCCGGCGAGCAGGAAGGAAGTGCTCCCGGTGACGCCGGAGGTGCATTTGCCGCCGTGGGAGGCTATGAGTTCCTTCATCTCGTCGCGGGATATGGAGAAGTTGCCCGATATTACTATGGTCTTTCCGGCAAGGGCTTCGGATGCGTTGCCCGCGCTGGCGGAAGTGCTGAACTGCAGGCCTGCCGCCCTGAGGCGTTCGATCTCCTCAAGATGCCCGGGCCTGTGCATGTATTCATAGACGCTTCGGGCGATCACTTCTCCCACTTCGCCTACGGCCAGCAGGTCTTCTTCTGACGCGGCGGCGATGGCGTCGATGCTGCCGAAGTGGCGGGCTATGTCCCGCGCCGTGGTTTCCCCCACGAACCTGATGCCCAGGGCGAACAGGACGCGCTCGAATGGCACGCTGCGGGTGGCTGCCAGACTGTCCAGGAAGCGCTGGGCGGCCCTGTCCTGCCATCCCTCCAGGCTGAGGAGCTGATATTTGTTGATCCGGTAGAGGTCTGCCGGGGTGCGCACAAGGCCGGCGGCATAAAACTGCTCCACTGTGGATTCCCCGGCAAGCACGTTCATGGCGCGCCTGCCCATGAAATGCAGGATGCGGCTCTTTATCTGGGTGGGACAGCCGTCGGAGTTGGGGCAGAACCACTTTGCCTCGCCCTCGGCCCTGCGGAGCGGCGTACCGCAATCGGGGCAGAGCTCAGGAAAAGCGGGTCTGGGAAGTCCTGCCGGACGGCGGGAAAGGTTGACCCCGGTAATCTTGGGGATAATCTCCCCGCCTTTCTCTACGTACACGAAGTCCCCGACGCGTATGTCCAGCGACTCCATCTGGTCTGCGTTCACCAGGGTGGCGCGCTTTACGGTGGTGCCGCCGAGCTGGACGGGGGAGAGATTGGCCACGGGAGTGACTGCACCCGTGCGTCCCACCTGATAATCTATGCTGAGGAGCTCGGTGCAGGCCTGTTCCGCCTTGAATTTATAAGCTACGGCCCAGCGGGGCGACTTGGCGGTATAGCCCAGGGTCCTCTGCGCGCTGAGTTCGTTTATCTTGATGACGATGCCGTCCGTTGCGAAAGGGAGTTCATGACGGGCGGAGTCCCAATGGTCTATGAAGCTGCGAATCCCGCCTATGTCTTTGCAGAGGCGGCGGTGCTCCGATACCGGCAGGCCCCAGGATTCGGCCTTGCGAAGGGCCTCGTCGTGGGTGGCGAAAGGGACGCTCTGCGCAGGGATGTGGTAAAGCGTGCACCAGAGCCCGCGGCGCGCGACTTCATCGGGATCGATGAGCTTGAGGGAGCCGGATGCGGCATTGCGGGGATTGGCGAAGGGGGCGTCGCCCTCGTCCGCCCTTTCCTTGTTCAGGGCCTCGAAAGATGCATAGGGCATGAGGACCTCTCCCCGGATCTCGAATTCATCGGGGAAGTCTCCGTGAAGCTTCTGCGGGATATTGGATATGCGGCGGGCGTTCTCTGTCACGTCGTCCCCCTGCACTCCGTCGCCCCTGGTAAGGGCCTGAACGAGGACTCCGTTCCTGTACGTGAGGCAGATGGCGGTGCCGTCGAACTTGAGCTCGCAGCAGTAGCTGAAAGGCTCGCTAAGGCTCTTGTCCGCCCTGGCGGCGAATTCCTCCACCTCCTCCAGGCTGTATGTATTGCCCAGGGAAAGCATGGGGTAGCGGTGAGCACGCTTTACGAAGTCGTTGCCGGCGGCGGATTCGGCGTTCTCCCCGAGGGGGGTGTCGAGGTCGCTGCCGACGGTGCGGGTGGGGGAGTCGGGAAGGGCGAGATCGGGGTACTCGGCCTCCAGCGCCTCGAGTTCGTGCATCAGGAAATCGTAGTCCTGGTCACTCATAGTCGGGGCGTTGTCCACATAATAGCGGCGGCTGTTCTCGCGGAGGATTTCCACGAGCTCAGTCATCCTTTTGGCGGCTTCTTCCCTTGATTTCATATATCCTACAAATATAGCTCTTTTTCGGCAATAACGAAAGTATTGTATTGGTCAAACTATTTTAGTAAATTCGCAGGATTTTAGAAAGTAATTCATTTTTAAAATATGAAAGATTCCATCATCATTCTTTGTGGCGGCGGCCCCGCTCCGGGCATGAACACCGTCGTGTTTTCAGTAGCCAAGACTTTCCTTGCAGGCGGTTACCGCGTCATCGGCCTTCACGGCGGATACAGCGGCCTTTTCAACAGTTCTCCCAGGACGGAAGACATCGACTTCTTCAAGGCCGATTCCTATTTCAACAGGGGTGGCTCCTACCTTCAGATGAGCCGTTTCAAACCCACCGACGAGGACTTTGAGAAACGCTTCAACCTGGACCTCTTCCAGAGCAACAACATCAAGCTCCTGGTGACCGTCGGCGGAGACGATACCGCATCCACCGCAAACCGCATCGCCAAGTTCCTCGAGGCGCACAAGTATCCCATCGCCAACATCCATATCCCCAAGACCATAGACAACGACCTGCCTCTGCCCAACAACACCCCCACCTTCGGTTTCAATTCCGCAAAGCAGGAGGGTTCCCACATCGCACGCACAGTCTATGAAGACGCCCGCACATCCGGCAACTGGCTGCTTATCAGCGCAATGGGCCGCAGCGCAGGCCACCTGGCACTCGGCATCGGAGAGGCAACCCACTGCCCCATGACCATCATCCCCGAGATGTTCGACAAGACTCCCATCACGCTGGACAAGATAGTCAACCTCGCCATTTCCTGCATACTCAAGCGCAACATCCTCGGCATCCCTTACGGCACCGTCGTGGTTGCCGAAGGCGTGTTCCACGACCTCGATCCCCAGGAGATCAAGAACGCCGGAGTGAACATGACCTACGACGAGCACGGACATCCCGAACTCGGCAAGATCAGCAAGGCCGTCCTCTTCAACGACATCCTTGAGAAGAAGTTCAAGGCAATCGGCCTCAAGGTCAAGACCCGTCCCGTGGAAATCGGTTACGACGTCCGCTGCCAGGATCCCGTCGCATACGACCTCAGCTATTGCTCAGAGCTCGCAATGGGCGCATACCAGCTGTTCAAGAAAGGGGAGACCGGCTGCATGGTTTACGTTGATGCATGGGGCAACGCATCGCCCCTCTACCTGCACGACCTGCAGAACGCAGAAGGCAAGATCCCTCCCCGCAGGGTGGAAATCGGCGGCGGCATAGCCCAAAACTACTACGGCTACATCTGCCACTACATCACCCCGGAGGATTACGAAGCCGCAAAGAAGTACGTCCCCAATCCCGAGGAGTACGACTTCAGGAAGATTCTCAACTGGTAGGGGCTATTTCAGCCTCAGTACGGCATAGTCATGCGGAGCGGCCTTCAAGGTCGCTTCGCTTTCTTTTATGCCTGCGGCGGAGCGCAGCTCCTCCGGAATCTGCAGTGCAAGCGCCGCCTCGCACCCGCCGAAGTTGCAGAGTACCGCATAGGCGTGGCCGGAATGCCAGCGGACGAAGGCAAAGTGGCGGTCGGCGTCGAAGGGCCAGGGCTGGCAGTAGCCCAGGTCCCATACGCCTCCGGACGCGAAGGCCGGACGGGCCGCAAGGGCGAGAAGCTCGCGGTATCGCGCCAGCAAATGACGGCGTTCGCGGCCAAGCCCGCTGCCGGAGCTGATATGGCGCCAGATCTCCCCGGGACCGGCGGGATGGCACCACTGGAAGATGGAAGTACGGCCCTCATGGCCCTCTGCGGCGTCTTCTCCCACCTCCTGGCCGAAGTAAATCATGAAGGATGCCGTGTTGAACAGGAGGGCCTGGGCGACTGCGGCCCAGGCGTTGCCGGCGCTGCCTGCGAACCAGGGCGATGCGAGGCGCTGCTCGTCGTGATTCTCAAGGAAGTTGAGCATGCGGGGCTGGTTTCCGCCCAGCCACTGCCAGTTCCAGCTGAGCTCCCTGGCGGAACGGCCGCCGGCGATTATGCCTCGGAGTATGTCGTATGAGCCCGATTTGTCGTACAGCAGGTCAAAGCCGGCGTCCAGGTAACGTCCGTAATTCTCCTGCCCATAGACCTCGGCTACGAAGACAAGTCCCGGATACTCCCCGCGCACGGCCGCGATGACGCTTCCGAGGGCGTCTGAAGGCACCAGTTCCACCATGTCGCAGCGGAAGCCGTCAACGCCTTTGGATGCCCAGAAACGAAGGATTTCCGTCATTTCCGCAGGCGTGGCCGGATCGGACCAGTTGACCTTGATAGTGTCAGTCCAGTCTCCGTCATGCCAGCCGTAAAGGGCGAGACGGCCCTCGTAATCGCAGGCTACGTGGTTGGGGATGAAGTCGATTATGCACTTGAGGCCCGCGGCATGCGTACGCCGGACCAGGGACTCGAACTCCTGCATCCTGCGCGAGGGCCTGGAGGCCAGATAGGGGTTAACGTCGTACCAATCGGAAATGGCATACGGCGAGCCGGGATCGCCCTTTACGAAGGGTTTGCCGCTGGCGTGGCGCGGAATGCCGGTGTACCAGACATACTCCGCGCCGAGGGATTTGACATAATCGAATGCCTCCTTGTTCCATGAGGCGAAGGTGCCGTCACCCCAGAGGCGGGGCAGGACCTGGTAGAAAATGCTTTTGCCTTTCATCAGAATGGATAGCCTACGCCGAAGTGCAGGGCGCTGCTGTTCTCGCCGAAAAGCCACTCGAGCGGGGTGAGGAAGCGGGAGCCGGCTTCGCGCGAAGGTTCATAAATCTTGTAGCCCCAGTCGAGACGGAGCAGGATGAAGTCGAGGTTGAGACGTATGCCGAGGCCCCAGTCGGCGCCTATGGTCGTAAACAGGTTCTGCGGCAGGTCCATGAAGTCCCAGACGTTGCCGGCCTCTGCGAAGACGGCGCCTTCTATCTTCCAGAACAGGCGCTGGCGCAGCTCCATATCCAACTCTATCTTGAAGTCGCCGGTCTGGCTGGGAATGGAGAAGAAGTCCATCATTTCATCCGCGCCCGGACCGAGAGCCCTGGTCTGCCAGCCGCGCATACTGCTCGCGCCGCCCACGAAGAAGCGCTTCTCGAAGGGCATCGCAGACGAAGAACCGTATGCGTTGCCAACGCCGCCGTCGAGGCGCAGGGCGAGGGAGGTTTTCTCTCCGAGGCTGAACGAATGGACAAGCTGCAGGCCGGCCCTGACGTACTGGGAATAGCCCAGGCCGAAGATGGTCCGCTCGCCGAATTCGTTGATGGGCAGGTAACTGTTGAAGAGCGAGACGATGTTGCCGGAACTGTCGAAGGACAGGCGTGCCGACGAATACGAACCCTTGGGCACAAGGTCGGTGGTGGTGGTATAGTACAGCTGGCCGCTGAGTCCGGCGTCAATATGGTCGTAGAATCCGTCGTAAAGGCTGATGTTGCGCAACAGCGACATGAAGAAGTCTTCCGTCATGTCGCCGATCTTGATGACGGTGGCGCGCAAGGGATAAACCTGATAATAAAGATTGCGGGTGTTGCCGGTATAGCCGTACGACAGGTTGCCTATCCAGCGCTGGAATTCGGGACGCAGCTGGTAGTTGAACGAGCCGACTATCTCCGTACGCGGGATGCTGTTCCCCTTGAACGCGCTGTAAGGAAGTCCGACGAAACGGGGGAAGCTGAGGCTGGAGTTCACACCGAATTCGGTGGCCCTGGTATCAGTGCCGGGCTTGCCCTGGAAGTTGCCGGAAAAACCGAGGGTGAACCACTCGCCGCCGTGGAAGATGTTCTTGTGATAGAAGCTCAGGTTGGGCGACACACCCAGCAGGCCGGAAGAGTTGGTGGATGCCTCGAGGTTCACCTTGACGCCCTGCAACTTGCTCTCTCCCAGAGTGATACGGCAATCTACGGTGGCCGTGTCGGCAGGAATCATCTCGATCCCCACATTGTTGAACACACGCAGTGCGGTGAGGCGGTTGTAACTGCGGTTGATGAGTCTCTCGCTGTAGAGGTCTCCGGGATGTATGGTATTGATGCCCCGAAGGACGTTCTCCCGGAAGGGGACTTCCGCGGAGTGTTCGATTGTGACCTTGCCTATATGATACTTCTCCAGCGGATGCGCGGCGGAAGCGGGCTCGTTGCGGCTGTACTCGCGTATGCGGTAGGTCAGGATGTTGCGGGGACCGAGGGTGTCGGCTTCGAACGAATAATTGTATTTGTTGAAGTCGTAGTAGCCCCTGTCGCGGAACCAGGAGGCTCCGCGTGTAGTCTCGGACTCCAGGACCTTCTCGCTCAGGAAGTCTCCGGTCTTGACCAGGGTGTTCTTTATATCCCTCTGGAATTCCTTTTCGAACTCGCCGCCGGGCACGCTGTACGCTATGCTGTCTATGCGGTAGCGCTTTCCGGGGTCGATGAAGAACAGCACCCTTACGGTACGGCCGATGGTGTCCACGCGGGATTCCACATTGGAGTTGTAGTAGCCCAGATAGTCGAGGTGCTTGGCTATGTTTTCCCGCGAGCTGGCGACCAGGTTGCCGTTGAATACCACCGGCGCCGTGCCCACGCTCCTGAGGGCATTGTTGAACCAGTCGTCCTTGTCGGGGTCGGACCAGTTGTAAAGAATTAGGAACGGGTTCCAGCCGAAGAAGAGGTAGCTGTTAGCCTGCTGGCGCACGTAGGAGGATACGTCAGAACTGCTGAGGCCGGATTTGGAGTCGCGTATCCTTATCAGGTTGCGCTCGAGCCGGTACTGGTCCGGCTTGAGCACGCGGGTGGTGCTGCAGGCGCAGAGAAGCGCAGCGGCAACAGCCAGTGCTATGCGGATACGGCGTTTCATCTTCTGCGGAATTCTGAAAGGATGACTGCCGTGGCGGTGGCGACGTTGAGGGATTCCGCACCCGGGCCTTTGGAGAAAGAGGGGATATGAAGCCTTGTACTTACCTGGGCGGCCACCTCGGGGCCTATGCCGAAGGATTCGCTGCCCATAACTATAAGGCCCTCTTTTGCAAGCTGTTGCGTATATATATCTACACCATCGAGGAAGGTGCCGTAAACGGGCATCCCCATTGCGCGGAAGCGGTGGCAGAGCTCCGGCAGGTCGCAGTAAACAGCGCCGACCCTGAAGATGGAGCCCATGGACGACTGCACAACTTTGGGATTATAGAACTCCACGCTGTCCGACGAGGCGAAGACGGTGCTGACGCCGAACCAGTCCGCCAGGCGGAGGATGGTGCCCATGTTTCCGGGGTCGCGGATGGAATCCAGGCCGAGATAGAGGCCCCTTTCCAGCGCCAGGGGACGGGGGGCGGGCTTCTCCACCACGGCGATTACCGGGGGAGGGGTGCTGAGGGAGCTGATACGGGACATGACGTCCGGCTCTTCACGTATGACCTGGAGCACATTGAAACCCGATGCCAACGCCTCCTGCACCATCTTTTCTCCTTCTGCCAGGAACTCTCCGTATTCGTCACGGAACTTTTTCTCCCGGAGAGACCTGAGGCGCTTGATTTCGGCGTTGGTGAGCATACTTTTGCAGATTTATATTGCAAATTTAACAAAATCTTGTTATGTTTGCCCAAAATCAATTTATTCAGAAATGGGAAAGTTTGTTATTACTCTCAGGAAGAACGGAGAATTCCAGTTTAACCTCAAGGCCACCAACGGCCAGGTCATCCTTACCAGCGAAGGCTACACCACCAAGGCAGCATGCCTCAATGGCGTAGAGTCCGTCAGGAAGAACGCTCCCCTCGAGGAGCGCTTTGAGATCAAGGTCGCCAAGAACGGCAAGCCTTATTTCAATCTCAAGGCTTCCAATGGCCAGGTAGTCGGAGCAAGCCAGATGTATGCTTCCGAGCGTACCATGAAGCAGGGCATCGCCTCTGTCCAGAAAAACGCTCCCGAGGCTCCCGTCGTCGAAGAACTCGACTAATCCCTTTTCCTGGAAACACAAAGCCGGCCCCTCTCGGAGCCGGCTTTTTTATTGTATCATACGCTGCAGTGGCTTTGTTTCGCAGGCGGCCAGACCCTGGAGGAACTTCGTTCGCTTCGCTCACTCCGGCCCCTCCCACGCAAGCGTGGGCCCCTCCCCCTGCCCGTGTCCGGGGGTGGACACGTCCTCCAGGGTCTGCCGCCTACTTCACTTCAGCCTGCAGCAGAATGGCACGCGTACTATGCTAGAATGCGAGGGGCAGCATCAGGGCGCCGACGAGGCCGAGGATAGCGTAGAACTCGGGAAGGGCGGCATAAATGAGGGTGTTGGTCTGCACGTCGTGACCCTGGCTGATGCCGATGATACCGTTGGCGCAAACCTGGCCCTGGCGGATGGCGGAGAAGAGGCAGACAAGGCCGACTCCCAGGCCGACGCCGAAGAGCACGGGGCCGAGGGCAGCGAAGTCGAACTTGTAAACGAGCAGCCACATGAAGAATCCCACGAAACCGTAGATACCCTGGGTGGCGGGAAGTGCGGAGAGGATAAGGAAGCTGCTGGATTTTTCAGGAGCCTTCTTGAGGGCCCCTTCGGCTGCGTTGCCGGCGATTGTGGTACCGAAGGCGCTGCCGATGCCGGACAGGCTGAGCATCAGTCCGAGTCCGAGATAACCTAGAATTTCGTTCATGATATAAATGTTTGATTGTTTATTGTAAAGGTTGATATGTGCGGCCCTTGCCGTCGTAGCCGGCGTTCTTGAAGAACTCCAGGAAGTTGAGTCGCAAGGGATGTACGAAGGCGCCGAGGCAGCACATTGCCAGGTTGAGGGCGTGCCCGACGATGAGAATGAGAATGAAGAAGATCCATCCGGGACCGAAGCCGCCGTCTCCCAGCGTCATCGAGGCAATGTCGTTGAACGCTTTTCCGAGCATGCCGCCGGCAAGGCCGAGGGCGTAGAGGCGGAGGTAGCTCAGGACGTCTCCCAACAGGCCCGTAGCCGTATTGTAGGCTTCCCAGAGACCGGAACCTATGTTCTTGAGCGGGCTGCGTTTGATGTCGTTGAAAAGGAATATGCCGAGGGCGGAAACCACGCCCAGGCCGATGACTATCCACTTAACCACGGCGGCGGGGAGGAGGCTGGCAAGGGCAAGCGCACCCACTATGACTCCGCCAACGATAAGCAGCGTCCACCCCCAGGTCCCGAGGGAACCGAGGAAACCCTTGTTCCTCGTGGCGTAAACGGTCTTGACTATCATTGCCAGGCACAGGTGAAGGACGCCGATTGCCAGGGACAGCACCATCTGGGCCTCGAATCCCGCAATCGTGCCGGTTATCATAACCGCCTTGAGCCATGAAGGGATCCAGGGCAGGGCGGAAATGTCAACGCCGAAGAAGGTATGCATCACTATGCCCACCACGAAGGTGCCTGCGCCGAGTATGGTGACCAAGGGAGCGAGCTTCCTGAAACTTTCGACCTTCTTAAGGAGCAGGCCGATTATGAAGAGAAGCAGTCCGTAGCCGGCGTCTCCCATGCACATGGCAAAGAAGAGGAGGAAGAAGACCGAAAGGTACGGAGTAGGGTCGAACTCGTTGTAATCGGGCCGGCCGTACATATCCGTAAGGACCTCGAACTGCTTAACGAACTTGTTGTTCTTTAATTTAATAGGTGGATTGTCCTCCACCGACGCTTCAGATGAATACCAGATGCAGTCGAGCTCGTCGAAGGCCTTAGCCAGGCGCTCCTTCTCGCTTGCGGGAGCAAAGCCCTCGAACACCGAGAGCTCGCCGTCCGCGGCTTTCTCCCCGCATTCGGATGCAAGGTAACGGCCGAGCACGTTGCGCTGCTTTTCAAGCTCCTGCCTCAGACGGGGAAGGGTGGGCTTGAGGGCCTCGAGATCCTTCCTGTAAACTTCGATTTCCGCATCCTTGGCCGCTATCGCCGATTCCACCTCCACTATGCTGCGTGATGGCTCGGGAAGGGGAGCCACGGGGAGTTCTCCATCGCCGAACACCACGAACCAGACCTTGCCGCCGTCACGTTCAATCTCTTCAAGGGCGCAGCCGTCAGCCCAGGCCGGGTCGAATTTCTTCTCCGGAACGCAGTAGAAACGTACGGGCAGCCCGAGGGCATCCAGCCGGCTGCGGTCGAAGGTGCCCCAGCGGGAAACGGTCTCCGCCTCTTTGGCAAGGGCGGCGCGTTCGTCCTGAAGGGTCTTGAGAGTGGCGTCGGTTCCTTTGGAGATGCGGGAAATCTCGGCATTCAGCGCCTCTATGCGGGAGAGCATTCCGGCGGAACGTTCGTCCACGGGTTTGGAGGAGCGGGTGACATCCATGACGCCCAGGGCGCTCAGGGACTCTATGAATCCGTCCCTGCCCGAGCTGAGCAGGACGAAGTCGTAGCGTGTCATTTTCTCTATCATAGTCCTTCCTCCTCTTCAGCCGCGGCATGGCGGTTCTTGACTATCTTGGAAGCGGCTTTGGAGAGGTTCTCCTCGTCTTCCATGTACCGCTTGATCTTGCGTATGGCCTCCTGGTAACCGGGTATCTGGACCTTCTCATAGAGGTTCACCTTCTGGGTGGTCTTCTTGCGGTTGAACTCCAGTATGCGGCGGCGCTCTTCCGACACCTCGGACTCAATACCTATGGTGCTGAGTTCCTGCAGGATACGCACGCCGTCGGCATACCATGCGGGCTTCACGAAGGCGTTGAAGGGGCGCAGGTCGAAGTCTATTCCGTCCAGGGCGGGGGCCTTGACTCCGGCTATCTTGACCGTTTTCATATGGACGTCCCTGATGCTTATCAGTCCCGGCTCGAACTCGTTCCACAGGGCGGCGAGGTAGTCGTACTCCCGGAGTTTAGACTCCAGCAGTTCCGCCTGCGCCTGGGACTCGTTCTTTGCGGAAATGACGCTCACGCGCAGCGCCGACTCCTTGTTTTTCAGGGTCGGGAGCGCGTTCTGGCGTACTTTCAGCTGCTTGCCGAGGTTCGTCAGCGACGTCTTGTTGTATTGAAACTTTATTGCCATAAGCAGGAGATTTCTCGACTTCGCTCGAAATGACAGGTGCTTTCCCGGACTTGTCGAAAGATGTCATCTCGACTAAGCGAAGCGCATGGAGAGATCTATTTCACCCAATATTTATCAATGAGGTTCTGTTTAATTCCGGTTTCGGCGGGGGAGAAGTACTTGGCGAACAGGCGCCATGCGGTGTCGAGCATCTCAGTGATGGTGATGTTGACGTCTATGCTGAGGAGCTCGGTGGCGTAATCCTTGGCATAGTCGAGGCAGCGGAGGTCGTAGTCGCTCAGGTCGAAGCCGTTCTGCATCTTGGTCTTGGCGTTCTGCGCATCGGCATAGAGGCGTACGCCGGCGTTCATCACCTGGCTGTGGTCCTCGCGCGTCTTCTTTCCCTGCACGAGCTGTTTGAGTCGGCTCAGGCTGCGGAAAGGATCCACTATGACGCAGCCCGAATCGGAATCGGCGCGGAGGAAAATCTGTCCTTCCGTGATGTATCCGGTGTTGTCCGGGATGGCGTGGGTGATGTCGCCGTCATTCAGGGTGGTAACCGCGATTATGGTGATGGAGCCGCCGTCGGGCAGCTGCACGGCCTTTTCGTAAATCTTGGCAAGGTCGGAATACAGGGAGCCGGGCATGGAGTCCTTGGACGGGATCTGGTCCATACGGTTGCTGACGATGGACAGGGCGTCCGCATACAGGGTCATGTCGGTGAGCAGCACCAGCACCTTCTCGTTCCTGTCAACTGCGAAGTACTCGGCAGCCGTGAGCACCATATCGGGAATCAGCAGAC
>JAFZLQ010000077.1 GCA_017551425.1 Bacteroidales bacterium
GCAGGCCGCCGCTTCCCCGGCACCCGCTCCGGCAGCTGCCCAGGCCCCCGCGGCAGCGCCTGCAGGCCCCTCGTCCGCAATCTGCTCTCCCCTTCCCGGCGTTATCATCAGCATAGACGTCAAGGTGGGCGATGCGGTCAAAAAGGGCCAGAAGGTGGCCGTGCTCGAGGCCATGAAGATGGAGAACGAGATCCAGGCCGATGCAGACGGCACCGTGACAGAGATCCTCGTCCACCGCGGAGATTCCGTACTTGAAGGCGCAGCCCTCGTCAAAATCGCATAATGGAGCAGATTTTCGATTCACTGGCCCAGTTCTGGCAGTTCACCGGCTTTGCCAACTGCACATGGCAGCATCTCGTGATGATTGTCATAGGCATTGGCTTCATCACGCTCGGAATAGTAAAGGAATGGGAGCCGCTGCTTCTGGTGCCCATCGGCTTCGGCATCATTATCGGCAACATCCCCATCTTCGAGGGGCTCAGGATAGGCATATATGAAGACGGATCGGTGCTGAACATCCTGTATCAGGGGGTACGTCAGGGCTGGTATCCCCCGCTCATATTCCTGGGGATAGGGGCTATGACGGATTTCTCGGCGCTAATATCCCAGCCGCGCCTGATGCTCATCGGGGCTGCGGCGCAGATGGGTATATTCGGAGCCTACCTGCTGTCCCTTGCCCTCGGATTCACCCCCAACGAGGCCGGTGCGATAGGCATAATCGGCGGTGCCGACGGACCTACCGCCATCTTCCTCAGCTCCAAGCTGGCGCCGGACCTCATGGGCGCCATCGCGGTGAGCGCCTATTCCTACATGGCCCTGGTGCCTGTAATACAGAAACCCATCATGCGTCTCCTCACCACAAAGAAGGAGCGCCTGATAGAGATGCCCAAGCCCCGCGAAGTCAGCCAGAAGGAGAAGATAATCTTCCCCATCGTGGGCTTCATCTGCACCGCCTTCATCGTCCCCTCCGGCCTTCCGCTTCTCGGCATGCTGTTCTTCGGCAATCTTCTCAAGGAATCCGGAGTCACCCGCAGGCTTGCCACCACCGCCGCAGGTCCCATGATTGACGTGGTGACCATGCTCATAGGCCTGACGGTGGGAGCATCCACTCAGGCCGACAAATTCCTCACAGGCAACTCAGTCAAGATTTTCGGCCTCGGACTCCTGTCCTTCGTGATTGCTACCACATGCGGCGTGCTTTTCGTGAAGATATGGAACCTCTTCCTCAAGCCGGAGCGCAGGATCAACCCGCTCATCGGCAACGCTGGGGTTTCCGCAGTGCCGGACAGCGCCCGCGTGTCTGAAGTCGCCGGCCGTGAGGCCAATCCCAAGAATCATCTCCTGATGCATGCAATGGCGCCCAACGTGGCAGGAGTCATAGGCTCCGCAGTCGCGGCCGGCATTCTGCTCGGGTTCCTCGGATAATATAGTATAGTATCGATATGCAGAACAAATTACAAGAACTGACAGACCAGCTCTACAACCAGGGCCTCGCAAAGGGCCGCGAAGAAGGAGACCGCTATCTGGAGCAGGCCAAACGCGAGGCGGAAGCCACCGTTGCCGCCGCAAGGCATGAGGCGGAAGAAATCCTTGCCAATGCCGAAAAGGCCGCCCTCGAAATCCGCAGCAAGGCCGAGGCCGACGTGCGCATGGCGTCCGCCCAGGCCCTTCAGGCAACCCGCCGGGACATAGAGAATATGGTGGTCGCCAGGATAGGCGCACAGAACGCAACGTCGGATCCCGCCTTCCTCAAGGAGATTATCCTCAAGGTTGCGGAGCGCTTTTCCGCCACCGAGGGCGCAGACATAGCCCTGGTGCTTCCCGAGAGCCTGCGCGCAGAGCTCGAACCCTGGGTGAAGGCCGGTCTGGAAAAGGCCCTCGGCTCACCGGTGGAAGTGTCCTTCACCAAGAAGATAGCCGGAGGATTCACCATCGGCCCCAAGGACGGCAGCTACTTCGTGAGCATGACGGACAAGACCTTCGACGCACTTATCTGCGAGTATCTCCGTCCCGTAACCCGCAAAATCCTCTTCGGTGAATAATTACGAATACATAATCGCATCCCTTCCGGTTCCGGACAAGGCCGAGGCCCTCGACGCTGCGGCCCTGGTGGCGGAAATCCGCGGCCAGCTGTCGGACTCAGACAATTCGCTGCTGGACCTTCTGCTTGCAGGATTCTCCCCCGATTCCCTGGACGAGAGTTTCTACGTCAAGGCGCTGTCCAGCCGCAACGCGTTCATCAGCAAGTACTTCCTGTGGGACCTCAGGGTCCGCAACACCAAGACGGAGTACCTGAACCGCAAGCTCGGCCGCCCGGAAATGCAGGATGTGATAGATCTTCCCGACGCCCGTGAATTCGATTCCCGCGGCATCGTGGAAGCGGCCCTTTCGGGTGCGGACATACTTCAGCGCGAGCGCGACCTCGACGCCCTGATGTGGGACGAGTGCGAACGCCTTACCGAGCTTCACGTTTTCGACCTGGACATCATCCTGGCCTTTACGGCAAAGCTCATGATAACCGACAGGTGGAACAGGCTCGATCCCGCCACCGGCCGGGAATTGTTCCGCTCCCTCGTGGATGAAATCAGAAAAACAAGATAGAATATGGCAACAAGCGGCATAGTTACCGGAATTGTTTCCAACCTCGTGACCGTCAAGGTGGACGGCCCCGTTGGGGAAAACGAACTCTGCTACATCAACCTCGGCGGCACCAGGCTGCTCGCCGAGGTAATCAAGGTCACCGGCGACAAGGCCTCGGTGCAGGTTTTTGAAAGCACCCGCGGCCTGAAGAACGGAGACACCGTGGATTTCCTCGGCAGGATGCTCGAGGTAAGTCTCGGCCCCGGCCTCCTCTCCGGCATTTACGACGGCCTCCAGAACGACCTCACCACCATGACCGGAGTCTTCCTGAAGAGGGGCGAATACACAGATCCCCTCGACCACGGCAAGCTCTGGGAATACAAGCCCCTGGCAAAGGTCGGAGATACGGTAAAGGCCTCCGACTGGCTCGGCGAGGTGCAGGAAGGCTGGCTCTCGCACAAGATAATGGTGCCCTTCAAGTTCGAAGGCGAATACAGGGTCAAGAGCCTGGCTCCGGCAGGATCCTACAACATAGACACCCGTATCGCCGTGCTCACCGGCCCCGACGGCGAAGACCACGACGTGACCATGGTGCAGAAATGGCCCGTCAAGGTGGCCGTTCGCGGATACGCAGAGAAGCCCCGCCCCTCCGGAATAATGGAGACCGGCGTCCGCATAATCGACACCTTCAACCCTATCGCGGAAGGCGGTACCGGATTCATCCCCGGGCCTTTCGGATGCGGCAAGACCGTTCTGCAGCATGCGATCGCCAAGCAGGGCGAGGCAGATATAGTAGTCATGGCGGCCTGCGGCGAGCGCGCCAATGAGGTGGTGGAAATCTTCACCGAATATCCCGAACTCGTCGACCCGCACACCGGCCGCAAGCTCATGGAGCGCACCGTAATCATCTGCAACACCTCCAACATGCCCGTGGCCGCACGTGAGGCCTCCGTCTATACGGCCATGACCATCTGCGAGTACTACAGGGCGATGGGATTCAGGTGCCTGCTGCTGGCGGACTCCACCTCCCGCTGGGCCCAGGCCCTCCGCGAAATGTCCAACCGCATGGAGGAGCTTCCGGGGCAGGACGCCTTCCCCGTTGACCTTTCCGCCATCATTTCCAATTTCTACGCGCGTGCGGGCCGAGTAGTGCTGAACAACGGGCAGACCGGCGCCGTCACTTTCATAGGCACCGTCTCCCCTGCCGGCGGCAACCTCAAGGAGCCCGTGACGGAAAGCACCAAGAAGGCCGCCCGCTGTTTCTACGCCCTCGAGCAGAACCGCGCCGACCAGAAGCGCTATCCGGCCGTCAACCCCGTGGAATCCTATTCCAAGTACCTTGAATACCCCGAGATCCAGCTGACTCTCGAAAGCATAGTCGAGCCAGGATGGATAGCCAAGGTGCTCAAGGCGAAGAACTACGTGCGCCGCGGCAAGGAAATGGCCGAACAGATCAATATCCTGGGCGACGACGGAGTGCCGATGAGCTATCACGAGTCCTTCTGGAAGAGCGAACTCATAGACTTCGCCTTCCTGCAGCAGGATGCCTTCGACCCCATAGACTCCGTCTGCCCCATGGAGCGCCAGAAATACATGCTGGACCTCATCCTGGGCGTCTGCGACCGCAATCTCGAGTTCGAAGACTACGAGAAATGCCGCGCCTGGTTCAAGGAACTCATCAACCTCGCAAGGCAGATGAACTATTCTGAATTCAAGTCCCCCGACTTCGAAAAGTACCATGAATCCTTTAATCGATTATTGAACGAACATGGCAACTAAAGCATATCAGCGCACATATACAAAGCTTCAGGCGATTACCAAGGCGACGGTCTCGCTCGACGCGAAAGGCGTCGCAAACGAGGAGCTCGCTTCCGTAGGCGGCAAGCTGGCCCAGGTTGTCAAGACCAGCGGCGACCGCGTGACCCTGCAGGTCTTCTCCGGCACCGAGGGCGTACCCACAAATGCCGAGGTGTCATTCTTCGGCGCGCCTCCCACCCTCAGGGTGAGCGAACAGTTGTCCGGCCGCTTCTTCAACGCGTACGGCAAGCCCATTGACGGCGGCCCCGAGATCGAAGGCGAGGAGCGCCAGACAGGCGGACCTTCCGTCAACCCCTACAAGCGTCGCCAGCCCAGCGAGCTCATCCCCACCGGCATCGCCGGCATCGACCTCAACAACACGCTGGTCTCCGGCCAGAAGATCCCCTTCTTCGCCGACCCCGACCAGCCGTACAACCAGGTCATGGCCGATGTGGCCCTGCGTGCCGACGTGGACAAGATCATCCTCGGCGGCATGGGGCTCAGCAACGACGATTACCTTTTCTTCCGCCACGCCTTCGAGGGCGCCGGTGCGCTGGACA
>JAFZLQ010000078.1 GCA_017551425.1 Bacteroidales bacterium
GACTCGAGGATATCGGACACTACGCGAACTGCGTAAGGATTCTCAGGGGCAGTGGGGATGACAGGCTAGAGGGCGCGCATAGCCAGGTTGCCGTGGCCGATCTCGCGGCGGCCCACACCCCTCTGGGGCTTGGCCTCGCCGGTAGCGAACGGAGGGAAGTTGTAATGCAGCACGAACTGCTGGTCTCCCTGGATAAGCACCTCGTCCATCTCTTTCATATCGAGCTTGGTGCCGAGGGTGACGCTTGCGAGGGACTGGGTCTCGCCGCGGGTGAAGATGGCGCTGCCGTGTGCGCAGGGCAGGTAATCAACCTCGCACCAGATGGGGCGCACCTGGTTGCAGACG
Organism: Bacteroidales bacterium; assembly: GCA_017551425.1. Next base: position 346 of record JAFZLQ010000078.1, read on the forward strand.
CGGCCGTCCAGACGTACGCCTTCGTCGAGGATCATGTTGCGCATGGCCTCTTTCTCCACAGCGTGATAGTAGCGCTCGACCTGTGCGGTCTTGAGGGCGTAAGCCTCTTTCTCCTCCTCGGTGTGAGGCTCGGGGATGGTGGCGAGGAACTCTTCCTTGATGGCGGTGAAGCCGTCTTCCCTCTCGTGCTTGGGCTTGGCGCTCTTTGCGAGGGCGTAGCACTTGTCGTAGCAGAAATCGTTGACCTGCTTGCGGAGCTCTTCGTCTTCCTCGTCGTGGGGATAGTCGCGCTTGACTTTGTCTGTGCCGAGCTCTGCCATGATCTCTTTCTGTACGCGGCAGTGCTTCTTGATTTCTTCGTGGGCGAACTTGATGGCCTCGAGCATGTCGTGCTCGCTGACTTCCTTCATCTCGCCTTCAACCATCATGATGTTCTCCTCGGTTGCGGCGACCATGAGCTCGATGTCTGCGCGCTCGGTGTCTGCGAAACCGGGGTTGATGACGAACTTGCCGTCGATACGGGCGACGCGGACTTCACCTACGGGGCCTCCGAAGGGAAGGTCCGAGGTCGCAAGTGCGGCGGAGGCCGCAAGGCCTGCGAGGGCATCGGGCTGGATGTCCTTCTCTGCGCTTATGAGAGACACCTGGACAAAGACCTCCAGGTGGAAATCGTCGGGCCACAAGGGGCGGATGGGCCTGTCTATGAGACGGGCGACGAGGACTTCATAATCCGAAGGCTTGCTTTCCCTCTTGAGGAAGCCGCCGGGGAAACGTCCTGCTGCATAATATTTTTCCCTGTAATCTACGGTGAGGGGCATGAAGTCGGTACCCTCTTTCACCTCTTTTGCAGCGCAAACGGTGGCGAGGAGCATGGTGCCACCCATTTTTACGACTGCCGAGCCGTCGGCCTGCTTGGCAAGCTTGCCGGTTTCGATTTCGATGACGCGGCCGTCCGCGAGCTCGATTTTCTTGTTGATGATGTTCATTACTGTTTCTCTTTACGTCTTTTCTTCAAAAAAAGGATGGCTCCCCCGTTGGGAGCCACCCCATAGCTTTTCCTATTGTGATTATCGACGGAGGCCGAGCTCCTTGATAATTTTACGGTATCTCTCGATGTCAACCTTCTGGAGATAATCCAGAACCTGACGGCGCTTACCGACGAGGCGGAGAAGACTGCGGCGCGTTACAACGTCCTTCTTGTTCTTCTTGACGTGCTCGGTAAGGTGAGCGATACGGTAGGAAAATAGAGCAACTTGACTCTCAGGAGAGCCGGTGTCTTTATTGGACTTCCCGTACTTCGCGAAAATCTCTTGCTTCTTCTCAGGCATTAAATATTCAGCCATTGTGTGCAAAAAATTTTATAAGGTTTGATTGGCCTTTCTGCCACCGTGGCAAAAAAGCCTGCAAATGTATTAATAATAATTGAATTATCCAAACTAATTCAAGCGGCCGGGCCGTCTATTCAAGACAGTCCGGCCGGCATTGCGTTGTGTAAGAAGTAACTATTCCAAATACTTTTGGATGAGGCGGACCATGAGGTCGTTGAGTTTTTCTACCTTGAACTCCCCTACGGTTGCCTGGAGGTGCTCTCCGCCCACTCCGCTGTCGTCCGTGAGGAAGACATAGGTACCGTCTGTGGAGATGGCCATCATGCGGAGGATGAACTCCGTGGGCTTGTCCACGCCGCTGGAGGCCACGGGGATGAGTTTGATGCCCATTTCAGCATACTTGCTGATGGATTTCTGGATGCTCTCTATCACGCCCTGGTGATCCTGGTGGGGCGGCGCGTCGAGCAGCATGAAGGCGATGCGGGCGCGGGCGTTCACGTTCCAGTCGAACTGCTGGAGAGACTTCTCGAGCGCGGTGTGTACGGCCTCCGGGAAGTCGTTGCCGCCCTCGGCGCGCTGCTTCTTGATGAAGTCGATGGTCTTCTTGTAGTCTGTCGTGAACTTGGACTCGCGGGTGAGGTAATCATCGCCCTCGTCGCGATAGAACAGGGCTCCCGTGCGTATGGTGAGGGGGATGTCGGCTTTCTCGGCACGGCCGAGGATGTCTGTGAGGTCTTCCTTGAGGAAGTCGATTTCGTCGCTCATGGAGCCGGTGGCATCTACGATGAAGAGGATGTCGGCCTTGGCTTCGGGTGCAGTTGCGGAAACGGTGTACTCATTCATGGCTACCGCCTCGCTCTCCCACGTGGTGACCACGGGAGTGCCTTCGGCCTGCTTGCCGTCGAGCTCGAGGGTGAGGCTGCCGGTCTGCACGTCGGGGTCATAGAGGCCGATCCAGCAGTCCGCGCGGCCATGGTTGTCTGAAATGGCGGACCAGACGGCCTTGCCGTCGTTCTTGAGAACTACCTTTACGCCCACTGCGGGTTTCTGGTCCGTGCCGGTGAGCCTGACGGCCACGCGGCGGTCTGTCCAGAAGCGCCAGTAGGTAACGGTATTGGCGTAGCCCTCGGTCTGGTCGTCGGGCTTGGTGCTCATGAGACCGCCCCAGAAGGGCCAGTTGTCGAGGTCGTTCCATTCTGCGGCTGTAACCACGCCGGACTGGCCCTGGCCGGATCCTCCGCCGTTGGGAGAATCGGGATAAACGCCTCCGTCAGAAGCATATTCGGCGTCTGCCCTGGAAGGGGAATCAGGGTAATAATACTCTGCGTCGCAAGCGGCGAGAGCGCCAATGGCGCATATTGCAACAATCAACTTTTTCATGTTTTGCGAACTTTTTATCCGTTAAATGCAAAGATAAGGATAATCTTGCACGGGACTCCAAAAAAATAATTACTCAAAAAAGATTTGGATATAATCGGAAAAGTTTCTACATTTGCAGCCCAATTCTGGATGTAGCGCAGTTGGTAGCGCACCTGGTTAGGGACCAGGAGGTCGCTGGTTCAAGTCCAGTCATCCAGACATAAAAAGCTCCAAGCATAACTGCTCGGAGCTTTTTCCGTCTGAATAACCTATTATTGTCGAGGGGAGGACCCCTCGAGCTCCCCCATTGGCTCGGCTAATTCTATGCGTCTGGATGACTGGACTTGAACGCTTCACGTGGACCCCCACCTTCGCTCCGGAACCTCCTCCAGCCAACGCCTTCTGCGTAAGCAGCGAGGCTTTTTTCGTCTGGATGACTGGACTTGCTACGTTCAAGGCCTGCAACGTAGCAAAGCGCGAAAAACCACAGGTTTTTGCTACGTTCAAGGCTCGAAACGTAGCAAAATGCGAGATTCGGAGGTAAATTGCTACGTTCAAGGCTCGTAACGTAGCAATTCGGGCGCCCAGGTCTGGGTGCGCAGAGGAATCACGCCGCCCGGCAGGTCCTGCTATTCTGCGCTGAAGCGGTAGATGCAGGTGTGGGTGTAAACTTCTCCGGGGCGGAGGATGACGTCGCCGAAGCCGGGATGGTTGACGGCGTCGGGATACTTCTGGGTTTCCAGGGCGAGGGAGCTGCGGAAGCCGAGA
>JAFZLQ010000079.1 GCA_017551425.1 Bacteroidales bacterium
CGGGTTGGTCTGGTCCATGAACTGCGAGAGCTGGCTCGTGCCGAAGAACGAATTGATCACGGAAGAGAGCGTCTTGGCGTTGATCAGGTCGATCGGGTTGAACTGCTCGCTGTCGCGGACGTTCATCCTTTCGCGAATTGTACGGGCCATACGGCTCAGACCCACGCTGAACTGGTTCGCGAGCTGCTCGCCGACCGTGCGGACACGGCGGTTGGAGAGGTGGTCGATATCGTCGACCGTGGCGCGGGAGTTGATCAGCTGGATCAGGTACTTGATGATCTCGATGATGTCGGTGTTCGTCAGAACGCGGATGTCCGGGCTCGTGGAGAGTCCGAGCTTCTTGTTGAGGCGATAGCGGCCGACGATGCCGAGGTCGTAGCGCTTCTCGGAGAAGAAGAGCTTGTCGATGACGTCGCGGGCGGTCGTCTCATCCGGCGGTTCGGAGTTGCGGAGCTGCTTGTAGATATGGTTGACAGCTTCGATTTCCGTATTGGTCGGGTCCTTCTGCAGGGAGTTGAAGATGATGGCGTACTCCTTGGAGCCGGTCTCGTCCTTCTGCAGGAGAATGGTCTTGGCGTCGGTGTCCAGGATGCGGGCGATGGTGTCCTCGTTGAGGATGTCGCCGCGATCGACGATGGAGCGGGAACGCTCGACGGGGATGACCTCGCCGGTGTCCTCATCTTCGAAGTCTTCCGTCCAGGTCTGGAGGACCTTGGCGGCGAGCTTGCGACCCTCGTTGGCCTTCAGGGCCTCCTCGGTGGCGGGAATCTCGTCGGCCAGACCGAAAATGTCGATGATGTCCTTGTCACTGTTGTATCCGATGGCACGGAGCAGCGTGGTGACAGGCAGTTTCTTCTTGCGGTCGATGTAAGCGTACATGACATTGTTGATGTCCGTAGCGAACTCGATCCAGGATCCCTTGAACGGGATAATGCGGGCAGAGTAAAGCTTCGTGCCGTTCGAGTGCATGCTCTGGTCGAAGAAAACGCCCGGGGAGCGATGCAGCTGGGAGACGATGATGCGTTCGGAACCGTTGATGACAAAGGTGCCGGCAGGCGTCATGTAAGGGATATTGCCGAGGTACACGTCCTGCACCCTCGTGTCAAAATCCTCGTGCTCCGGGTCGGTGCACGAAAGGCGGAGTTTCGCCTTCAGCGGGACATTGTATGTCAGTCCCCTGTCCAGACACTCCTCGATGGAATACTGCGGCGGGTCGATGAAGTAGTCGATGAACTCCAGCTTGTAGTTGTTCCGCGTATCCTCGATCGGGAATATCTCCTGGAATACCTGGTAGAGGCCCTCATTGCGTCGGCTGTCGGGCGTCGTTTCGAGCTGGAAGAAGTCCTTGAAAGACTTGATCTGCACCTCGAGAAGGTCAGGATAGTCCAGAATTTTGGAGGTTGCGAAGTTGATTCGCTTAGTGGTTTTGTTTGACATATTCTGCCTTGAAATGGAGAAAATTTTTAAGACGGAAAAAAGGTTTAGAGCCTATTATCCCGGCTCTAAACCTGAATTTGTCCCCTTCCAGGGGAAGCGGCGGAGTTACTTAATCTCAACCTCGGCGCCGGCTTCCTCGAGAGCGGCCTTGAGGGCTTCAGCCTCGGCCTTGGAAACCTTCTCCTTGACGGCGACAGGGGCCTTGTCAACAAGCTCCTTAGCCTCCTTCAGGCCGAGACCGGCATTCTCCTTGACGGCCTTGATGACCTGGAGCTTAGCCTGACCGGCGCTGGTCAGCATAACGTCGAATTCGGTCTGCTCGGCGGCAGCGGCGGCGCCACCCTCGGCGGGAGCAGCAGCGACTGCGACAGCAGCGGCGGCGGGCTCGATACCGTATTCTTCCTTGAGGACCTGAGCGAGTTCCTGAACGTCTTTCACAGTAAGGTTAACCAACTCTTCTGCGAGTTTCTTGATGTCTGCCATAATAGTTTTGTATTTTTAAATTGTTATTGTTTGTTTTTATTTCTTTTCTTCGATGGCTTTCACGAGGCCGGCGACAGTCTGAGGACCACCGTTCTGGAGAGCGGAGATGACATTGCGCATCGGGCTCTGGAGGAGAGCGATGATGTCGCCAATGAGTTCCTCACGGGACTTGATGTGGACGAGCTCATCGAGCTTGTCTGCACCGACGAAAGCACATTCCTGGACGTAAGCGCCCTTGAGAGCCGGCTTCTCGCTGCCGGCCTTGTTGAACTTCTTGATCAACTTGGCGGGTGCGTTCGGGGACTCGCAGTACATGATGGCGGTGTTGCCTTCAAGCGTAGGGAAGAGGAGTTCGAGCTCGGCGTTACCCTTGTCGGCGAGAACCTTCTTGAAGAGGGTGTTCTTGACGACGGTGAGCTTGATGTTCTCCTGGAAGCACTCCTTGCGGAGGTTGTAGGTGTCTTCAGCGTTCAGACCGGCGATGTCGGTAATGTAGAAGTTGGGATACTTCTGAAGCTGGGCTGAGATGGTCTCGAGGACCTGGGTTTTAAGTTCCTTCTTCATAAATCTTTCTCCTTCTTATTATTTCTCAGCACCGGTGGTGAATGCCTTGATGTCCAGTTTGATGCTCGGGCTCATGGTCGTGCAGATGTGCGCGCCCTTGAGGTAGGTACCCTTCAGAGCCTGAGGTTTGAGTTTGAGGATGGCGCTCATCATAGCACGGGCGTTCTCGGCGATCTGCTCCGGAGTGAAGGAGACCTTGCCGATGGCGGCGTGGATGATACCGGTCTTGTCGACCTTGAAGTCGATCTTACCACCCTTGACTTCCTTGACGGCGTTGCCGACCTCCATGGTCACGGTGCCGGTCTTGGGGTTCGGCATGAGACCGCGGGGACCGAGGATACGGCCGATGGCACCGACCTTGGCCATGACGGAAGGAGTACAGATGATGACGTCAACATCCGTCCAGCCGTTCTTGATCTGGTCGATGTAGTTGTCGAGACCGACGTAGTCGGCACCGGCTTCCTTGGCTTCGTTTTCCTTGTCCGGGGTGCAGAGCACGAGGACGCGGGTCACTTTACCCGTTCCGTTCGGAAGGGTGACAACGCCACGGATCATCTGGTTGGCCTTGCGCGGGTCGACACCGAGGTTGGTGTGGAGTTCGACGGAAGCGTCAAACTTGGTATAGGTGATGTCCTTCAAAAGTTCGCAAGCCTCTGCGAGCCCGTAAGCCTTGGTCGAATCGTACTTCGCCTCGACGGCCTTCTGATTTTTGGTCAATTTGCTCATATTGCTTGTGAATTTTAAAGGTTCTCAGGGAAGGTACCCTCAACTTTGATACCCATACTTCTAGCGGTACCTGCGACCATGCTCATAGCGGAACGCAGGGTGAAAGCGTTGAGGTCCGGCATCTTGGCCTGGGCGATCTCCTTGACCTGGTCCCAGGTGACGCTGGCAACTTTCTTGCGGTTGGGTTCTCCGGAAGCCTTGCTGATCTTGGCGGCCTCTTTCAGGGAGACGGCCACCGGCGGCTGCTTGACCTCGAACGTGAAGGACTTGTCGCTGTAGACCGTGATGACGACGGGAAGGACTTTCCCGGCCTGGTCCTGCGTGCGAGCGTTGAACTGCTTGCAGAAGTCCATGATGTTGAGGCCCTTGGAACCGAGAGCCGGTCCCACCGGAGGTGCGGGATTGGCAGCTCCGCCCTTGATTTGGAGCTTGATAAACCCGGTAACTTCTTTTGCCATAATAAATACCTATTCTTTAGTTACTTGTGTAAAGCTGAGCTCGAGCAGGGTCTTCCTGCCAAAGATCACAACTACCACCTTGAGTTTGCTTCTGTCTTCTATGATTTCCTCGACATTGCCGCTGAATCCGCTGAACGGACCGTCGGTGATCTTGACGGACTCGCCGATCTCGAAGTTGACTTCGACGTCGGCGGCACGGACCGCGTTCTCGTCCTGCTGGCCGAGGATGCGCTGGGCCTCTTCGTCGCGAATCGGCACAGGGATTCTCTCGCTCGCATTGGCGCCGGTCTTTTCCGTCAGGAACCCGGATACGTTCGGGATGTTGTTGCGGATGATGTATTCCAGCTCAGGGGAAAGTTCCGCATGGATGAACACATAGCCAGGGAAAAGAAGTCTGTCAACTTCCTTTCTCTTGCCATTCTTCGTAACGATTTCTTTCTTTACCGGGACAAGGACCTGATCGACGATGGACTGGAGGTCAGCGCTGCGCTCGACCTCTTTATCCAAATATTCTTTCGCTTTCTTTTCCTTGCTTCCGGCCGTCCTGAGGACATACCACTTCTTGTCGCCCATAGAAAAAAACTAGTGTTTTAAGCTGTAAACGGCCTTCATGATCGTCTGGAAGACCCAGTCGACGCCGAAGATCACGGCTGCCAGGGCGACCGTCGTGCCCAAAACGAGCAGGGCGGATGCCTGGAGCTTCTGCCAAGTAGGCCAGGTGGTCTTCTTAGTCAGCTCAACTGCACACTCCTTAAGATAGTTTACGAACTTTCTCATCTTTTCTTTTAATGGACATCGGATAATTGGAAGCAGTTCCGAAGTCTGTTAAACTTTTACCAAATCGTAACCTTTGATATTGGCAGGGGAAGCAGGATTCGAACCCACATCGACGGTTTTGGAGACCGCTGAACTACCCTTGTTCTATTCCCCTGTGAAGCAGGGCCTTTCCCCGGAGGGAAGCGACCCTGCTGTTGGCTTGACGAGTTCTCTTACTCGACGATGGCGATCACCTGACCGGCACCGACCGTACGGCCACCTTCGCGGATA
>JAFZLQ010000080.1 GCA_017551425.1 Bacteroidales bacterium
CTCCACATCCTTTTCCCCAAGGAAGAAGTCACAGACACCCTGGGCGAGACCATCTCCCGCGCCGGACTCAATCAGCTGCGCATCGCGGAGACGGAGAAATACGCCCACGTGACCTTCTTCTTCAACGGCGGCCGCGAGACCCCGTTCGAGGACGAAGACAGGATACTGGTCAATTCCCCCAAGGTCGCAACCTACGACCTGCGTCCCGAGATGAGCGCCGTCGAGGTGACCGACCGCCTCTGCGAGGCCATTCGCAGCGAGCGCAACGACCTCATCATCCTGAACTACGCCAACGGCGACATGGTAGGCCATACCGGAGTCTATAAGGCCATCTGCAACGCGGTAGGCTGCATAGACGGCTGCGTGGAGACCACCGTAACATGCGCGCTCAACCACGGGTACACCGTCCTCCTCACCGCAGACCACGGCAACGCCGACTATGCGGTCAACGAAGACGGCTCTCCCAACACCGCGCATTCGCTCAACGTGGTGCAGTTCATAGTCATCGGCGCAGGCGACGAGGTCAAGACCGTAAAGGACGGAGCCCTCTGCAACGTGGCCCCCACCATCCTCAAGCTCATGGGCATACCCCAGCCCGAGGCGATGACGGCAGAACCCCTGGTCTGATGGTTTTCAGGCTGGAACCCATACTCCGCCCCATGGTCTGGGGCACCGAACTGTGGGTGTTGTCCGGCTACCCCGACCGCATGTCGGTGGTGGTCGGCGGCCCGTGCAAGGGCATGACCATCAACGAGTTGGTCGCCCAGTTCAAGGAGGGTCTGCTGGGCCGCTGGGCCTACTGGCGCTTCGGCGACGAGTTCCCCCTGCTGGTCAAGTACCTCGACGTGCGCAAGCCCCTGAGCATCCAGGTCCATCCTTCCGAATCCCTTGCCCGCGAGCGTCACGGCGCCCACGGCAAGAACGAGATGTGGTACGTCATCCGGGCCGAAGAGGGCGCGGAGCTGATGGCGGGCCTTTCCCGGCAGATCACCCCTGAAGACTATGTCCGCAAGGTGGCCGACGGCACGATAACAGACGTCATCGCGCATCATCCCATCCATGAAGGGGACGTGTTCTTCATCCCCACCGGGCGTATCCATGCCCTGCTGCCGGGAAGCTATGTGGCTGAAATCCAGCAGACTTCGGACATGACCTACCGCATTTACGACTACAACCGCCCTGGTCTGGACGGCAAGCCCAGGGAACTCCATACCGAGCTCGCCAAAGAGGCCATAGACTATCATGTCTATTCCGACTACCGCACGCATTACGAGCCCCGCAAGGACGAGGAGGTGCCGCTAATCAGCTGCCCCTTCTTCAACACTTCGCTGCTGGACATCGACCGTCCGTTCAAGCTCGACATCCGCAGGCGCGACAGCTTCGTCATCCTCATGGAGGTAGGAGGCAGCGGAATGGTCATCTGCGACGGCCAGAAGGAGGAACTCGGGCATGACGGCTGCCTGCTCATCCCCGCCAGCGCGGAGGAAATAGAATTCATACCCGGGCCGGACGGCCTCAAACTCTTGTTAGGTCAGTTATGAAACGAAGGAGCGGATCCCGCAACAACGCAAAGGAGCGCCAGAATTCGCACAAGCCGGCACAGCAGTTTACCGGCAAGGTGCAGATGACCCGCGAGGGCTTCATCTTCGTAATTGTGGACGGGCTCGACGAAGACATATATGTGAAGGCCGCCAAGACCAGGCACGCCCTTAACGGGGACATTGTGCGCGTCGCGGTGTCCAAGCATTCCGCCGGCAAGCGCCGCGAGGGCGAGGTGGTGGAGATTCTCGAGCGCAGCACGGCGCCTTTCGTGGGCTACATGCATTTCGTGGGAGCCCAGGGCTGGGTGCTGATGCAGAGCAAGACCATGCCGTACGACGTCCAGGTGAATGCCGAAAAGGCGCGTGCGCTCGGCGCCGAGCAGGGGATGAAGGTGGCCGTGGTGGTGGACCGCTGGGACCGCAAGGACCTGGGGCCGCACGGCTATATAGTGGATGTGCTCGGATTCCCGGGAGAGAACGAGACCGAGATGCACGCCATCCTGGCAGAGTTCAACCTGCCTTACCGCTTTTCGTCAGAGGTGGAGAAGGCCGCAGACAAGATACCCGAAGAAATCACCGCCGAGCAGCTCAAGGGCCGCAAGGACTTCCGTGATACGCTTACCTTCACCATAGACCCCTCGGATGCGAAGGACTTCGACGACGCCCTGTCTTTCCGCAAGCTTGAGAACGGCAATTACGAGGTGGGAGTGCATATAGCCGACGTGTCTTTCTATGTGAAGCCCGGCAGTCCGGTGGATGCCGAGGCCCGGGACAGGGGAACCTCCGTCTATCTGGTGGACCGCACGGTACCCATGCTCCCCGAGAAGCTTTGCAACAAGCTTTGCTCGCTGCGCCAGGACGAAGACAAGCTCACTTTCTCCGCCGTGTTCGAAATCGGTCCCAAAGGCTCCGTCAAATCCCGCTGGCTGGGCAGGACGGTGATCCGTTCCAACCGCCGCATGGACTACGAGCAGGCGCAGGAGATTATTGATAATCCCCCCGCAGAGCCAACGCCGCTGGACGAGGCCATATTGACGCTCAACAAGCTGGCCCGCATTTTCCGCGAGGCGCGATTCCGCTCCGGCGCCATCAACTTCGACCGCCCCGAGATGAAGGTCGAGGTGGACGATACCGGCAAGCCGGTGCGCGTGTACCAGAAAGTCGCCAAGGAGTCCAACAACCTCATAGAGGAGTTCATGCTGCTGGCCAACCGCACAGTGGCCGAGTTCGTGGGCACCGGCGGCAGGATGAACGGGGTGATACAGAAGAACGCCAAGACTTTCGTCTATCGTGTGCACGACGAGCCCAATTACGAGAAACTCGAGGGGCTGAGGGGCTTCGCCGCCGGCTTCGGCTATAAGATGTCGGACACCAGCAGCGGCGCCACGGCCTCCGTAGCACTGCGGGAACTGCTTTCCGCGTCCAGGGACAAGCCGGAGTACAACGCTTTCGAGAACATCGCCCTGCGCTCGATGGCAAAGGCTGTTTACAGCACCGACAATATCGGCCACTACGGCCTGGCGTTCCGCTTTTACACCCATTTCACCTCGCCCATACGCCGTTATCCCGACCTCATGGTCCACAGGCTCCTGTCCAAGTATCTTGCGGGAGGGGATTCCGTAGAGAAGAGCCGCTTCGAGCGTGAGTGCGAGTATGCGTCCATGCGCGAGCAGATTGCCGCAGACGCAGAGCGCACCAGCGTCAAATACAAGCTGGTGGAGTTCATGCAGGACAAGGTGGGGATGGAGTTCGACGGCGCCGTATCCGGCATTACGGAATGGGGGATGTACGTAGAGATAGACGAAACCCACATCGAGGGAATGGTGGCGCTGCGCGAGATGCGCTCGGACTTCTATGAGTTCGACGAGAAACGCTACAGGCTGGTGGGCCGCCGCACCCGCAGGCAGTACCGCCTGGGAGACCGCGTGCGTATCAAGGTAGTTGCCGCCAACCTCGAGCAGCGGCTGCTGGATTTCGCGCTGGTGGAAGAAGATGTTTCCGATGTCATTTCGACCGGAGCGAAGCGGAGTGGAGAAATCTCATCCGCTGAAGGCCTTGACCCCGACCAGCGCGCCCTGGAGGACGCAACGCAGGAGCGCTACCGTTCCCCGCTGCCACGCGGCCACAAGAAGGTTGGAGGCGGCAAGCGTTCCTCATCGGGCAAAAAGAAACGGTAACCGCCGGCTATCGGAATTTTTTATCCTCCTCCAGCATGCCGAGGTAAGAATTATAGCGCTCGGGGCTTATCGATCCGTCCTCGAGCGCTTGCTTTACGGCGCATCCCGGCTCGTGGGTGTGGGTGCAGGGGATAAAGCGGCAGTTGTCCGCCACGCGCAGCATCTCAGGAAAGTACTTGGAAATCTCTTCCTTTTCCAGATCCACCAGACCGAAGCCCCTCAGGCCGGGAGTGTCAATTATGAAGCCGCCGCCCTGCAGGGGATACATCTCATATAATGAAGTGGTATGCCTGCCCTGCAGGTGAGCCTCGCTTATGAGCCCGGTCCTGGGGTTGAGAGTCGGGTCCAAAGCTTTGATTATGGACGATTTACCTACTCCGGACTCGCCGCTCAGAAGGCTGGTGCCGCAGGAGCAGAGCTTTCGCAGCTCGTCCATGCCCTCGCCGGTAAGCGCTGAGCATTCGATTACGGTATAGCCGGCCCCGCGATAAATGCTGCAGAAGGATTCCACCTGCTCCGGCGCAAGCTCGCGGTAAAGGTCCAGCTTGTTGAGGGCTATTACGGGATGGACGCCGTACACCTCGCAGGTCACAAGAAGCCGGTCCAGGAACGGAAGCTTGATTTCCGGGAAGTACAGCGTCACCACCAGGATGGCGCGGTCGAGGTTGGCCGCAATGACGTGCGATTGGCGCGACAGGTTGGTGCTGCGGCGTATGAGATAGTTGCTGCGCGGCAGTACCTCGGTAATCACTGCTTTATCGTCATCCCCGGCCTGATCGGGGATCTCGTATCGTACGCGGTCTCCAACGGCCACGGGATTGGTGGCTCCGCTGCGCTCGAGCCGCACCTTTCCGCGAAGGACCGCCGGGAAGGGCGCCCACTCCGGCAGGTGGCTCAGCAGATAATGGCTGCCGGCGTTTTTGACTACGGTAGCCTCCATCCTACTTGGCGCGGCCGATTAGTTTCTCGGAGAATTGGCGCAGGGGCTCTATGTCGCAGGGCAGATCCCTGACGGCCACAAGGGCGAGGTCTGAATAGCGGCGGATCTCGGCGCGTGCGTCTTCCGCTACGCCGAGCGTGTCGTAAAACAGCTTGACGGCGGAAACTTTTGCCTGGCGTGCTTCCTGGGTTGATGCGTCGCGGTTGAATGCATTCATGAACGCGTTTACGGAATCCGTCTTCTCGAGCGCCCTGATGGTCAGCCAGCTCTTCTTCCCGTTGATAATATCGCCGCCGATGGGCTTGCCGAAGACCTTTTCGTCGCCATAGGCGTCCAGGTAATCGTCTGCAATCTGGAAAGCCATGCCGAGCTGGTATCCGTACTGATACAAGGCGTCGCAGACATCTGCCGGAGCTCCTGCCACCAGGGCGCCGATCTTTGAGCTGCAGGCTATGAGCACAGCGGTCTTGAGGCCTATCATCTTCTCATACTCCGCCATGGAGACATCTGTCCTGCTCTCGAACTCCATGTCGAACTGCTGTCCCTCGCATACCTCCGCCGCGGTTCTGGAGAAAAGACCCATAACCTCGGAATGGCAGTGGGCGGGGGCTTTGGCTATGCGGGTGTAGGCGTCGATGAGCATTACGTCTCCGCTGAGGATGGCGGTGTCTTCGTTCCATTTGGTCCACACTGTGGGGACGCCGCGCCTCAGGGGCGAGCGGTCCATGATGTCGTCATGGATAAGCGTGAAAGTATGAAAGACCTCCAGTGCGGCGGCGCAGTCCATGACCTCTTCCGGAAGGGTGTCGCAGAAAAGGCCGCAGGCGGTAAGGCACAGCGTGGGGCGCAGACGCTTGCCGCCTATGCTTATCATATAACGGAGCGGGTCGTACAGGCCTGCCGGCTCACCGGTGAACTTTATGGAGGAGAAGAGCCTATCTACCTCGGCGGATATCAGTTTTGCGTCAATCATTACGCAAAGATAGAAAAAAATCTTTGCACCCTGTCCCGTCGAGGAGCGGAGCTAGATCCTCCGCAGCGCCTCCACTACGCGGCCTCCCAGTTCGGACTTCACGCGGATGTGGTCCAGTACCGACTTTACGAACGAATTGCTCTCGAAGTCGCCCCTCACCTGCTCGAAGTCGATTTCCTTCTGGTGACGGTCCCCGTCAACGCCGAATCCGGTCATGGACGCCAGGTTGAACTCCTTGCGGGCGTCGTCGTAAAGCATCCTGTCCAGCCCCACGACGGCCTCTTTCCATTCCTCCACTATCGATATGGCCTGCTCCGCCGTCATCTTTTCCGGATCCACCCCGAAGACTTCGGGGAACTTGTCGCAGGCCCAGTTCCACTCGTAGGAATAGTAGTTGTCGGCCATGGTCCTGAAGGCTTCGCGGATCTGCTCCGTACTGCTGATGCTGCCGTTCTCGATGCCGTTCATAAGCGCGTCTATCTCGCTCTTTGGGGCGATGAGGCCGCTGATGTCGACCCATTCGCCGCGTCCGGTGCGGGAGTCGGGACGCAGACGCCCGCGCATCTGTGCGACGCTGGAGAAACTGAAGCCTCCGTCGGCATCCTGCAGCCTGGAAATCAGCGAGTTGCCCATGAACTTGCGTACGGCGGTGCGGTACATCTCCAAGCCCCTGAGGAGGGCCTGGTTGGTTATCTTCACGCTGTGGAACGAATAGACGTCGCTGAGCTCGCCGCTGGCGTAACGCAGGTTCTCCAGGGTCTTGATGCCCTTGAGCATGCGCTGTATGGTAAAGGGGCTCAGGAGGTTGTAGTTGATGAAGTCGTTCTTTACGGTATCGGTCCTGCCGTCGCGTACGGGCCATTTGCGGGCGTCGCGGATGGTGCCTACGCTGCGCAGGTTGACGCCGGGGGCCAGATACGAAGTCTCGTTCTTCTCGATGAGGTACGAGAAAGGCAGGTTGGTGGTGTCTGAATGCGTGACGTGGCGTCCCATGACGAGCGAGAAGGCTCCCACGCGCGAGGGCCAGAGTATATAGGAGTCGGACGATGTCTTTGCGCCGCGCTCCAGCGTGCCCTGGTGTATGGGGCCGAGCTTGTACATGTGGTTGCTTTGGTTGGATCCGCTGCCGGCGTTCATGAAGGAGAACATGCCTGCGATGAGCAGGGTGCTCTTGTGATGGGTGACGGTGAAGGGGCCGGCGAATATGGCGCATGCCTCTCCGTTCTCGCCCTGGCAGTTGCTGAAGAACAGCGAATCGGAAGCAGAATAGCCATGTGCGAAATGGCAGGCCTGGCCTACGAAGCAGCGCTCCAGCATCGCCCCGCCATCGACGAAGGAATTGCTGCACAGGATGAAATCCTTGCAGACTACGCCTTTGCCTACATAGACGGGAGCGCTTGCGTTGCTGAGTATGCTGCCGTTCTCGAGCAGGCTGGCGCCGGAGACCGTGCAGCAGTCTCCTATGCGTACGTTGCGTATTTCCCCGGCATCGCGGATGACGCAGCCGGAGCCTATGGCGCCCCTGTCGGAACGGACCGATTCAACGGCGCGGGCGGTGATTGCGTTGATCTTCTCCACGAATCCGGGACGGTGGCGGTACATGGCCACCATATATGCCTCGTGCGAGGAAAGGGTGTCGTGAATCGCCACTTCGCGTCCGCCGGTCTCGTTCAGCACGGATACCATTACGCCGTTGCCGAAGGTCGATGATCCCTCGGTGGCGAGCAGCCCGAGGCTGTCGATTATGGTTCCGGGGCCGATGTCGTAGCGGGCGATGTGGCAGCGGACGTTCCTGATGAGGCATCCGTCACCCACGTTAACGTCATGCAGGGTGGCGTCTTCTATGCCGCTGTGACGGACGATTCCGCCGGCGAGGGTGAAGCTGCCGTCGAACGCGCCGAGCCTCACGGTGCCGCTGAAACAGACGCGCCGGATGTGGTCTGCGCAGAATCCGTCGGATACCAGGACCTGGTCCCAGTCGGCGGCCGAGCAGCCTTGTGAAATGAGCTGTGATATTTCTGAAGAAGTAAGCTTTCTGTGTTTCATGGTGTTTCGTTTGCGGCCGCAAAGATAGCATAATTTTGTCATATCCAAGGAAAAAACTAAATTAGCGCCCTGTTATGGAACTGATTTTCGCAACCGGCAACAAAGGCAAGCTCCGCGAGGCCAGGGAGATACTCGAAGGCTGCGTGGAAGTGGTTTCCCCGGCCGATTTCGGCATTGCACGGGAGCCGGAAGAAACCGGTCTGACCCTCAGGGAGAACTCCCTCATCAAGGCCGAGTTCTACCATGCCGGGACCGGGCTCGACTGCTTTGCCGACGACACCGGCCTGGAGGTTGACGCCCTCGGGGGCGCCCCCGGCGTGCATGCTGCGCGCTATGCGCAGGACATCGCCCTCCGCGACGGCCTCCCGGCACCGCCGGACCATGACTTCAGCGCAAACATAGACGCCCTGCTCAGGGAGCTGGAAAAGCACCCCGGAGAGCCGCGCACGGCCCGTTTCCGCAGCGTCGTCACCCTCATAGCCGGCGGCCGGCGCCTTTTCTTCGAGGGTACGGTCGAGGGCCGCATAGCCATGAGCCGCAGCGGCAGCGGAGGCTTCGGCTACGACCCGGTTTTCATAGCGGACGACTATCCCGACCGCAGCGTCTCTGAACTTCCGGAAGATATTAAGAACTCCATATCCCACCGCGGCAAGGCGCTTAGGGCGATGGCACAGTGGTTGAAGGAGAATTACAGCATATGAAGAAAGCATTTCTCGCAATAGCGCTTATGGCGCTGGCTTTTGCCGCCCCGGCGCAGACCAAAGGCTTCAAACTCGGCAAATGGACTGAAATCCAGAGCTCCATCCTCAAGGAGCTCAACCGTTCCTATGTTGATTCCCTCCCGGTGGACCGCATCGAGCGCGCCGCCGTGGACGCCATGCTCGCCGAGCTGGATCCCTACACCGTATATGTCCCGGAAGAGGAGAATGAGAATCTCCGCATGATGATAAACAAGAGCTACGGAGGCATAGGAGCCGTAATCTACAAGCCGGAGCTCAATGGCAACGTAATAATCAACGAGCCGTACCAGGGTTCTCCTGCAGTCAAGGCGGGCCTGCGTGCCGGAGACGAAATCCTCACCATAGACGGCCAGTCCGTCGAGGGCCTGAACAGCCAGCAGTGCAGCGAGAAGATGCGCGGCGTGCCCGGCACCAAAGTGGTGTTCAAGGTAAAGAAGGTCCGCAGCGGAGAGATCAAGACCGTCACCGTCACCCGCCAGACCATCCATCTGCCTGATATAGAATATTATGGCTTCATCCGTCCCGGAGTGGGGTACATTTACCAGAGCGGCTTTACCGAGGGCGTTGGCGAGCAGATTCGCAACGCCGTCAAGGACATGCGCAGGAGCGGTCAGCTGGATACCCTTGTGCTCGACCTCCGCGGTAACGGCGGCGGGCTCATGAGCGAGGCGGTGGAGATAGTGAGTGCGTTCGTGCCCGCGGGTTCCCTTGTTGTCACCGCAAAGGGGCGCGAGGCCGGATCGTCCTACGAATACCGTACGACCAAGGCTCCGCTCGACACCAGGCTCCCGATAATAGTAATGGTAGATTCGTCCAGCGCATCGGCGTCGGAAATAGTGGCCGGAGCCCTTCAGGACCTCGACCGCGCCATAATCGCCGGCACCCGCACCTTCGGCAAGGGCCTTGTGCAGAGCATACGGCCGCTGCCTTACAACGGCGAGCTCAAGGTTACGACCGCAAAGTATTATACCCCCAGCGGGCGCTGCGTCCAGGCCATAGACTACTCCCGCCGCAACGAAGACGGTTCGGTGGGGCATATCCCGGATTCCCTCACGCACGAGTTCAAGACCGCGATGGGACGTACGGTACGGGACGGCGGCGGCATCACCCCGGACATAGAGGTGAAGTCGCACGACTACAGCCGTCTCACGTATTCCCTTGTAGTGAACGGCGTGGTGGAGCAGTACGCGCTGGAGTATGTGCGCACGCACGAGAGCATCCCCGCCGCTGCCGGATTCAGGCTGAGCGACGAGGAGTACGAGCAGTTCGTGAGCTTTGCCGAGGGCAAGAAGTTCGACTACCGCAGCTCCGCCCGCACCTACTTCGATTATGTGAAGAAGGAGCTTGAGCGCGACGGGCTCACCGAGGCCATGGCACCCCAGCTGGAGGCCCTCGGGAAGGCCCTTGACATGGAAAAGGCCGAGTTCCTCCGTCTCAAGAAAGACGAGATCATCCCCTTCATCGAGGAAGAGATAGTCGTACGTTACTACTTCAGTCCCGACGGCGTGCTGGTACGCCTGCGCTATGACGACCAGCTTCGCGAGGCGCTCCGCAAGGCGGCCGGATTCAAATTCGAGTAATGGACAGGAGGGAACTCGAAATAATGGCCCCCGTTGGGGACTTTTCCTGCCTGCGCGCTGCGATCCAGGGCGGTGCCGATTCGGTTTACTTCGGCATAGGCCGCCTGAACATGCGCTCGCGCAGCGCCGCCAATTTCGCCCCTGAAGACCTGCAGGAAGTGGTGCGCGTCTGCCGCGAAGCCGGCGTCCGTACCTACCTGACACTCAACATAATACTGTACGAGGAAGACCTTGCTCCCATGCGTGCTGCAATGGATGCCGCGCTGGCGGCGGGCGTGGACGCCGTCATAGCCTCCGACGTGGCGGCCCTGGAATATGCCCGCAGCATAGGGCTCGAGGTACATGCCTCCACCCAGCTTAACGTCTCCAACATTGAGGCGCTCAGGTTTTACGCCCGCTGGGCCGATGTAGTGGTGCTGGCCCGCGAGCTCAACCTGGACCAGGTCAGGCGCATTCACGAGGCGATAGAGAGGGAAAACATCTGCGGCCCGTCCGGCAGCCCTGTCCGCATAGAGATGTTCGCCCACGGCGCCCTCTGCATGGCGGTAAGCGGCAAGTGCTACCTGAGCCTGCACGCCTACGGCGCGTCGGCCAACAGGGGAGCCTGCATGCAGGTCTGCCGCCGCGGCTACGGCGTCACCGACCTGGAAACCGGTTACGAGCTCAACATAGACAACGAGTATATAATGTCGCCCAAAGACCTGTGTACCATAGAGTTCATGCAACGCATGGTGGACAGCGGAGTGCGGGTGTTCAAGATTGAGGGCAGGGCACGCAGCGCCGAGTATGTGGGCCGTTGCGTCTCATGCTACCGCCGGGCCGCCGACGCTGTTGCAGACGGAAACTACACCCCGGAACTGGCCTCTGAGCTCAAGGCATCGCTCGGCGAGGTGTTCAACCGTGGTTTCTGGGATGGCTATTACCAGGGGGCGCCCATGGGCGAATGGAGCGCAGTTTACGGCTCCCAGGCCACCAGGCGCAAGGTTTATCTGGGCAAGATAAGCAACTGGTTCGACAGGATAGGCGTAGCGGAGATAGCCGTAGAAGCCGCCGACCTTCACAAGGGGGACGAGATAATGGTCATCGGCCCCACCAGCGGAATCACCTCCGTAGTGGTGGACGACATGCGCCTCGAACTCAAGCCCTGCGAGCTCGCTCCCAAGGGCACGCGCTGCTCCGTCGCCATCCCCGCAGGGGAGTCCAGCGAACACGTCCGCAGGGGCGACAAGGTATTTCTCTGGGTGGAAGCCTAGTAATTCTCGTGGCTCATCGCCATGTAGTCGTCGAAGAGCTTGAGGCACTCGTCGCGGTCCAGCTCTTCCATCAGGCCGGGCAGTTTGTCGCGGCCTCCGAAGATTTTGTCGAATTTGTCGTCGCGGAAGCCTATGCGGTCGTTGTCTGCAATGGTGCAGCCGTAGTATATCTTGCTGATATTGGCCCACATACAGGCGCAGAGGCACATGTGGCAGGGCTCTCCGGTGGTGTACAGCTCGCAGCCGCTGAGGTCGAAGGTGCCGAGCTTGCGGCCGGCGGCTCTGATTGCCGCAATCTCTCCGTGGCAGGTGGCGTCGTTGTTCTTGAGCACGCGGTTGTGGCCGCGGGCTATGATGACTCCGTCCTTGACTATTACGGTGCCGAAGGGCCCGCCGTGGCCGTGATTTATTCCGTTCCGCGCTTCACGGATGGCTATTTGCATGAATTTGTCCATGATAGTTCGAGTGTTATTCACAAAAGTAAGAAATATTTCGTAATTTTGGGGCTGCAATTTTGGAACAAAATCAACCTAATATGTCCAACAGTAAGTTTTCTGTCAAGTATTGTGTGCTTCTGCCCCTGGTGCTGATAGTCACAATCGTGCTCTGGGCCCTCCCTACTTCTGTTTTCGGTATCGCGGACCTTACACCCGTCCAGCAGCGCATGATTGCTGTTTTCGTATTCGCAGCCCTCATGTGGATGTTTGAAATCATCCCCAACTGGACAACATCCCTCATAGTCATCGTAGTCATGCTGCTGACGGTCTCCAACAAGGGACTTGCGTTCCTCTGCACCCCCGAGGCCGGCACGCTTGTGGACTACAAGAGCATCATGGCAT
Organism: Bacteroidales bacterium; assembly: GCA_017551425.1. Next base: position 12,090 of record JAFZLQ010000080.1, read on the forward strand.
CTTTCGCAGATCCCGTCGTCATGCTCTTCATGGGCGGATTCGTGCTCGCCATCATCGCTTCCAAGTACGGCATGGACGCCGTCATCGCCAAGGGCCTCCTCGGCCTCTTCGGCAAGAAGCCCAAGATGGTCCTGCTCGGCTTCCTCATCATCATTTCCGTATTCTCGATGTTCATGAGCAACACGGCGACCGCAGCAATGATGCTCGCTTTCCTCGCCCCCGTGCTCAAGGCCCTTCCCGAGAATGAGACCGGCAAGGTCGGCCTCGCCCTTTCAATTCCCGTGGCCGCCAACCTCGGCGGTATAGGAACCCCCATCGGAACGCCCCCCAACGCCATCGCCATCGGCGCCCTCGAGAACGCCGGCTACCAGATCAGCTTCGCCACCTGGATGTCCAGGATGCTCCCTTACGTAGCTGTGATGATTCTCATCGCCTGGGTGCTTCTCCAGCTGTTCTTCCCCTTCAAGTCAGACAAGATCGAGCTTAAGATAGAGACCAAGGAGCGTACCTGGACCTGGAAGGATTACGTGGCATGGATCACCTTCTTCGTGACCATCCTCCTCTGGGTTACCGAGTCCCTCACCGGCATCAACTCCAACATCGTGGCCCTCATCCCCCTGGCGGTCTATACCTGCACCGGAGTGTTCGGCAAGGATGACATCAAGGAAATCAACTGGAGCGTCCTCTGGCTCGTCGCCGGCGGCTTCGCACTCGGTACCGGCCTCAACAAGACGGGCCTGGCCGCAGTGCTCATCAACGCCATCCCGTTCAGCACGATGAACGTCGTGCTCGTGCTCGTCATCGCCGGCCTCGTGTGCTACTTCCTCTCCAACTTCATCAGCAACAGCGCCACCGCCGCACTGCTCGTCCCCATTCTCGTGGTCGTAGGTACCGCAATGGCAGATCCTTCCGCAGCCAACAACGCCCAGTTCATGGCACTCGGCGGCATGTACGCAATGGTTCCTTTTATCGCGGTCTGCGCCTCCATCGCCATGCTCTTCCCCATTTCAACCCCTCCCAACGCCATCGCCTCTTCCACCGGCCTGGTGAAGACCTCGGACATGACCAAGGTCGGCATAATCGTGGGAGCCATCGGCTTCGTGCTGGGTTATTTCCTGCTTACCAAGATATTCCCTTTCCCTGCAGCATAGTATGAAGAGAATAGCAATCGCATTAGCGGCACTGCTGGCCCTCAGCATCAGCCTGGGCGCCCAGGACGGCCTCAAGTTCAAGCCGTACGGCTTCCTGCGCAACTATTTTGCCTTCGATTCACGCGTGAGCACCGCAGGAACTGAGGATTTCTACTACTGGATGCCAAAAGACGTGAGTATGGTCAACGGCACCGACGTCAACGAGGTGTCTTCCTTCCGCTTCGCAGCCCTCACATCCCGTCTCGGCCTGGATATCTCGGGTCTTGACGTGAAGGACTACAAGATAGGCGGCAAATTCGAGGCGGACTTCTACGCCGGCCTCACAGGCAATACCGGTACTGCGCAGTTCCGTCTGCGCCAGGCCTTCATCAGCGTGGCCAAAGACAGCCGCAGCTGGAAGATAGGCCAGGCATGGCATCCCATGGCCGCCGACCTCCCCGACATCTTCAGCCTCGAGAGCGGCGCCCCCTTCGGCCCTTTCAGCCGCACCCCTCTGGTGCAGTTCGATTATAAGGTCTCGGACGTCATTTCGTTCACCACCGCCGCCATCTGGCAGATGCAGTACTGCTCCACGGGCCCCGAGGGCGCGAGCGCAAACTACATCAAGTACGGCTGCACCCCCGAGGTATATGCCGGAATCAACGTCAAATACGGAAAGACCACCCTCAGGCTGGGCGGCGACGTCCTCAGCATCAAGCCCCGCCAGGTAAATGCCACCGGCTTTGCCAAGGACCGCCTCACCACCTGGAACGTCTTCCTTTACGGTGCAAGCTCCATAGGCAAGCTCAACCTCAAGTCCAAGCTCACATATGCCAACGACGGCTCGCACTTCAATATGATAGGCGGATACGGCGTCTATGCCATAGACGAGACCTACGACAACTGGGAGTACACGGCCACCCGCAATGCATCGGGCTGGGCCACCCTGCAGTACAAGGGCCTCGGAAACTGGGTTCCCCAGCTGTTCCTGGGCTATTCCAAGCTCTTCGGAACCGCCTATGACGTCTATTCGGACAAGAACGAGAAGGGAACCTACCTCTACCGCTGGGCCAAGAACAGCGCAGAGACCATAGATTACATCTTCCGCGTGCAGCCCGAGATCGTCTATAACCTCGGCAAGCTCCAGTTCGGCCTCGAGTACATGCTCACCGCAGTCAATTACGGCAAGACCGGTCCCCGCATGGTCGCAGCCTCCGATCTCCACATGGTCATGAACCACCGTGCGCAGATCATGGTCAAGCTGAACTTCTAGTTTTTTTTCTTATATTGCGGTTCCATGGAACCGTTTCTCCGACAGGTCGCAAGACACTACCATAGCGGAGCCGGCGATATTTCCCGGCTCTGCTTCGTTTTCCCCAACCGAAGGGCGCTGCGCTTCTTCGAGCACTATCTGGGGCAGGAGATTGCCGCATCCGGCGGCGGCCCGGCGGTCGCACCACGGATGTACACTATAAACGATTTCTTCTACCATGCCACGGGCGAGCGCCCTGCGGGCCGTGTGGAGCTCCTCCTGGAGATGTACGGGTGTTACAAGCAGCTCAATCCGTTGGCCGAACCGCTGGACGACTTCATCTTCTGGGGAGACACCCTGCTGGGGGATTTAGACGATACGGACAAGTATCTCGTCAACCCCGGGCACCTGTTCGCCAACGTATCCGACCTCAGGAACCTGCAGGACGATTTTTCATATCTCACGGAAACCCAGCGCATTGCGGTGCAGCGTTTCGTTCGCCACTTCGCATCTCCCGGCAAGGTCAAGGACAGTTTCCTGGGTATCTGGCGTCTTCTGCTGCCCCTGTACGAGGCCTTCCGCGCGAGATTGCGCTCCAAGGGCCTCTCCTACGAGGGCATGGTGTACCGCGAGCTTGCTGAGAGCCTGCAGGACGGGGGAGTGGCAGACCTGCTCGGCAGGCGTTTTCCGTGGAGCGACCGCTTTGTGTTCGTAGGCTTGAACGCCCTCAACGAATGCGAAAGGACGCTCCTGCGCCGCATCCATCGCGCCGGACTGTGCGAATTCTGCTGGGACTACCGTTCCGGTTTCATACGGGACAAAGACAACAAGTCGTCGCTTTTCCTGCGTGATTTCACAGTGGAATTCCCCCAGGCTTTCGAACCCGACCCGGACGGCCTGCCGGAAACCGAATTCAACGTGCTGAGCGTGCCGGGAGGCATACAGCAGGCCCGTCAGCTGCCGGAAATCCTCGCCCGCTGCACGCCACTTCCAGGAATAGAGACGGCGGTAGTCCTGCCCGACGAGCAGATGCTCATCCCCGTGCTGAATTCCATTCCGGAGAATGTGGACGCCCTCAACGTGACCATGGGCTATCCCATAGGCAGCAGCCAGATGTGGGCCCTGCTGGGAGACCTCGCCGCCCTACAGCTTCACATCCGAATGAAAGACGGAGCGGCCCTTTTCTATCACCGCCAGGTGTGGGCAGTGGCTTCCAACTCGATTGTGCGCAGCGTGCTTTCCGAAGAAGCGGCTGCTGTGCTCGAACGCTGCCGCAAGGCGCGCAAGTTCTACATACCGCGTGAAGACCTGAATGGGGATCCCGTCCTGGAGATACTGTTCCGTCCGGTGGCCGTGAGCCCGGAGCCCGATCCCGCACAGATCAGGAACATCTGCCTCTGGCTGCAGGAAATCCTCACTACCGTAGCGCCGCTGCTCAAGGGCGTGCCGGACATGCAGCTGGAGCTCGATTTCGCCAAGGTTTGCCATGAGGCCCTGGAGCAGATGCTGCGCTTCGACCTGGATCTTGCCCCGTCGTCGTTCTTCCGCCTGCTGAGCCAGACAGTCGGTACCGCCGCCGTGCCGTTCGAGGGAGAGCCGCTCGCCGGCCTGCAGATAATGGGGCCGCTGGAGCTCCGTGCGCTCGACTTCGAGAACCTCATCATACTCAGCTTCAACGAGGGCATGTTCCCGCGCCGCTCCGTAAGCTCGTCCTTCATCCCGCCGGAGCTGCGCAAAGGCTTCGGCCTTCCCACTTACGAGTATCAGGACGCCGTGTGGGCCTACTATTTCTATCGTGCCATACAGCGCGCCCGCAGGGTGTGGATGGTATATGACTCCCGTACGGAAGGCCTCAAGGGAGGGGAGCCCAGCCGCTACCTGCATCAGCTGGAGATGCACTTCGGCGTAAAAGTCAACCATTACGAGACAGTTACGCAGCTGGGCATGGTCCAGGACGACGAATCCATCCCCAAGACGGCGGCCCATCTGGAGACGCTCCGAGCGGGTTCCATGTCGGCCAGCGCCATAAAGGATTACCTGTCCTGCCCCGTGCAGTTCTTCTATTCCAAGGTTGAGGGGCTCAAGGCCGAGGACGAGATTTCCGAGTCGCTCGACGCCCGCATGCTCGGGAACGTGGTGCACAAGACCATGCAGGAGCTCCTCCCGGAGGGTTCCGTGCTGGACTCCGGCGCCATCCAGGCCATGCGCAAGGATCAGGAAACCATACGCCGCATGGTGGACAGGCACATCTGCGAGGAGCTCAAGACCATAGAGATAACGGGGCGCAACATAGTATTCTCGGAGATAATCTGCAGTTACGTGGACGCCCTCCTTGCGGCCGACATCAGTTCCATTCCCGAGGGACGCAAACTGCATATACTCGGTGTGGAGAAGTTCTGCCAGTTGAAGATCGGCGGCTTCGGGTTCGTCGGCTACATAGACAGGCTCGACAGCTACGGCCCCGGCGTGCTCCGCGTGGTGGATTACAAGACCGGCCGCGTCGAGCCAGCAGACCTCGAGTTCGACAGCAAGGGCAAAATCCCCGAGATCGGCCTCCAGCTGTATCTGTATAAACGGCTTATTGCCCCTTATGCCAAGGATGTGCCCGTTACCGGCGCCATCTACCAGCCCGCCCGCCTGATGGGTGGCGAAGGCATTCTGGAGCATGCCCTGGACCCGGATTTCTGTGCCCGCATGGAAGGCGCCATCGACACCCTGCTTGCGGAGATATCAGACCTTTCCGTCCCATGGAAGCGCACTTCCGATACCGGCCGGTGCAAGTATTGTGATTTCAGGACTGTCTGCGGAAGATGAATATTATAAAGGCCAGCGCGGGGTCGGGAAAGACTTTCAGGCTCTCGCACACGTACATGGATTACCTGCTTGCCTCCGACGACCAGTGGGCATACAGGCATCTGCTCGCCGTCACCTTTACGAACAAGGCTACGGCGGAGATGAAGGCCCGTATCCTCAAGGACCTGGAGCAGGCGGGCAAGACGAATCCGCGGGCCAGGAAGTACCTTGTGAGCATACTCCACGACTACAGCGCGTTCGGCGTATGCACCATAGACCGTTTCTTCCAGCAGACCCTGCGCGCCTTCGCACGCGAGCTCGGGCAGACCTCGTCATACCAGGTTGAGCTGGACCGCGAATCCCTTGTGCGCGAGGCTATGGACCGTGTGCTCGACGGCCTGACTTCAGACAAGCACGAACTCGTATCATGGCTTAAAAACAACGCCATCGAGAGCCTTCGCAGCAACGGCCGCTTCCGCCTTGACGACGGCCTGCTGGACATGGGCAAACGCCTCAAGAGCGAGAGCTACCGCCGCCTGAAGGCATCCTGCGGCATAGACGAACAGGTCCATTTTGCAAAGGGCCGCCTCGCCTCCATACACAGGAGCTGCGCCAGGGTCATGGCGGAATTCGAAAAGGGCGCGAAGGAACTGGGACTGACGCCCGACAAGGGCCGCCATTACTCGTATCCCACCACCAAAAAGGTCCTGGAGATGCCCGGCGTGCAGGAGTACCTGGACAGCTTCTACGACGACTACGCCACCGCCCTGATTGTGGACAACCAGCTCTACGGGCTCGGCGTCGCAAGGGACTTCGAACTTGAATTCGACGCCCTCCTGCGGGAGAAGAACGTCATGCCGCTGGACGAGTCGGGCGTGCTGCTGAGGGACATAATCGACGGCTCCGACGCCCCGTTCGTTTACGAGAAGACGGGCACCCGGTACGCCCACTACCTGCTGGACGAATTCCAGGACACCTCGCGTCTGCAGTGGGAGAATTTCCTTCCCCTGCTGCGTGACGCCGATGCAGCCGGCGACAACCTCATAGTGGGAGACGTCAAGCAGAGCATTTACCGCTGGCGCAATTCCGACTGGCGCATGCTGGATTCCGAAGTCAAGGCGGAATTCCCTTCGGCCATCGTGGAGAATCCGGAGTTCAACTGGCGCAGCGCAAGGAGGATAGTGGAATTCAACAGCGATTTCTTCGAATACGCGGCTTCGGTAACCAATCTCTCCGGCATGTATTCCAACGTGAGGCAGGAGCCGCGCACCGGCGAGCCCCAGGAGGGTTGCGTGCGTGTCTCGTTCACCTCGGACCAGATATCCGCGGTGCTGCAGTCCGTAGCCGACGTACTCGCCCGCGGCGCCCGTTTCGGAGACATAGCCATACTGGTGCGTGGCCATGCTGAGGGGTCAGACATTGCAGACGCCCTCATCGCCGCAGATTATCCCGTCATATCCGACGATTCGCTCGACCTCAAGGGGGCTGTGACCGTAAGGCGCCTGGTGTCGCTCCTGACCTTCTACGAAGACCCTTCCAACGCCGTAGGCAGCTATCTCGCAAGCTCCATTGGCGTCAGCTTCCCGGACCATTACCATTCCCTGGTGGACTTCTGCGAGCATCTGCTGCGCGAAATCCGCAGCTGCGACCCTGCGACCTTCGATGCGGAAACGCTTTACGTGGGCGCCTTCATGGACCTGTTGCAGGATTGGGTGGCGGTGAACGGCAACAAGCTCAAGGCCTTCCTGCGCGACTGGGACGCCCGCGAGGAATGCTACATAGGTTCTCCGGAGAATTCCGACGCCATACGCATAATGACGGTCCACAAGGCGAAGGGCCTGGAGTTCCCCCACGTCATTTTCCCGTTCGCAGACAAGGTCGGCCTGTTCAAGCAGAGCGTATGCTGGTGCAGGCTCGACGGGGCCGGCACTTCCCTGGGAAGCGTCGTGGACGGCATCTATCCCGTCAACCTCAGCGGGAGTTCGGTCCATACGCGTTTCGCCTCCGCCTATCATGACGAGCATGCGATGCAGGTGGTGGACAACCTCAACATTTTCTACGTCGCGCTCACGCGGGCTTCCAAGAGCATGCACATAATAGCCAAAGAGGTAGCGTCGGCAAAGAAAAAGGCGCTTAAGAGCGGGAAAACCATAGACTGGAGCAATTTCTCCGAGATGCTGTACGCAAGGTGCGGGTGCGACGAAGAATATGTGTACGGCACGCCTTACGACTTCAGCCGGATGAAGCGCAAGCCGGCTATGACGGGAATACCGTTCAGGGCAGAGTGGCGCTCAATCCCCCTCGGGAAGCGTCTGCAGGCCTCCCAGGACGCCGACAATTACTTCGGCGAGGGCGGTCTCACGGGAGTTGCGGCCTCCGGACGTCTGCGCGGCATAGAGCTGCACCGGGTACTCTCCGGGGTCGATTCCGCAGGGGACCTGCCGGCACGCCTCGGGGATGCCGACCGCGAACTGCTGAAGGCGCGCATTGAGGCTCATCCCGAGTGGTTCGGCGGCACGGCGATGGCCCGCAACGAGCTCACGGTATTCGCCGCGGACGGTTCCCGCCTGCGTCCCGACAGGGTGCTGCAGAAGCCGGACGGCGGTATTGTCATCATCGACTATAAATTCGGCGCGGAGAGGGAAAGCTATCTGTGGCAGGTGCGCAGGTACGTGCGCCTCTTCCGCGACATGGGGCATACGGACGTCTGCGGATATATATGGTATGTGCCTGAAGACAAAGTAGTTAAGGTATGAAAGAATTCGAGATAACCTGTCCTCTTACGCGCGAGCCGCGTCTGAAGGAAATCGAGGCCAGGGCAGGAGGCCTGAAGTGGGTACTCAAGAAGCGCTCCATCGACGCCCGCAAGGAGCCCGTATGGCGTTACCAGTACGAGGCGTACGCCCCGGGGGAGTACGTGCCGTTTGAGCTCGCTCCGCTGCAGGACGTGCACGGCAGGCCCGCCGTGATAGTGGTCGGCGCCGGTCCGGCAGGCATGTTCGCCGCTATAAAGCTTATCGAGCTCGGTCTGCGTCCCATAGTGCTGGAGCGCGGCAAGGACGTGCATGAACGCAAGTTCGACATGGCCCGCCTGTCCCGCGAGGGCGTGGTGAATCCCGAGTCCAACTACTGCTACGGCGAGGGAGGCGCAGGCGCTTTCTCCGACGGCAAGCTCTATACCCGCTCCTCCAAGAGGGGAGACATACGCGAGGTGCTCTACAGGCTCGTGGAGTTCGGGGCGTCCAAAGACATTCTGATAGACGCACACCCCCACATAGGTTCAGACAAGCTGCCCGCGGTGGTTGAGAACATACGCAAATGCGTGGTGGAGCACGGCGGGGAGTATCACTTCGGGGCGAAGGTCGTTTCCGTAGAGCCGGGAGGCGGCGGCGTGACCTGCGCCGACGGCACCCGTTACGAAGGACGCGCCGTCATCCTCGCCACCGGGCATTCGGCACGGGACGTCTATGAAATGCTGTCCAGGGGTGGCGGGCAGCTCGAGGCCAAAGGCTTTGCGCTCGGCGTGCGCGTGGAGCATCCCCAGGAAAAGATCAACTTCCACCAGTACCACGGCACCTGGAAACCCGGAGTGCCTGCGGCGGAGTATTCCTTTGTGGAACAGGTTGACGGCAGGGGAGTGTTCTCCTTCTGCATGTGCCCCGGAGGCGTGCTGGTGCCGTCTTCCACCGAACCCGGCACGGTGGTGCTTAACGGCATGTCCAACTCCGGGAGAAGCGGCAAGTTCGCCAACGCCGGCGTGGTGGTGCAGATCGAGCCGGAAGACGTTCCGGGCGAGGACCCTTTCCGACTGATGGACTTCCAGCATGAGGTCGAGAAGGCCATGTTCGACTGGTGCGAACGCAAGCGCTGCTCCGGAGAAAAGGACCTCCCCCAGAACCCCATGGCCGCACCCGCGCAGCGCATGGAGGACTTCTGCCTCGGAAAGCTCAGCAAGAAGATGCCGCCAACCTCGTATTTCCCCGGAGTGATGAGCGCGCCCCTGCATGAGCTGCTCCCGCCCATGGTGGCGGAGCGCCTGCAGAAAGCCTTCCCGCGTATAAAGATGAAGGGATACTATACCAACGCCGCCCTTCTCCTTGGCGTGGAATCCCGCACCTCCTCGCCAATACGCATCCCCCGCGATCCCGAGACTCTGCAATACGTCTCCATGCCCGGAATTTACCCGTGCGGCGAGGGCGCAGGTTATTCAGGAGGAATAGTATCCAGCGCGATAGACGGTATCCGCTGCGCGGAGGCGGTCAAACGTTATTTGTAGCTTCATTTTGTGTTCACCTCGGTCCAAGCACTGGACCGACATGCACGTTTTGGGCGTTATTTGTTCACCTCGGTCCAAGCACTGGACCGAGGTGAACGTCTGTCTTGGCAATTCTAGGGAATCGCAATAACGTACGTGCGTTTTTCTTTGTTGGTGAGTTTGGCGTCGCGCAGCCAGAGGTTGGCGCGTTTGAGGTCGGCGTAGGTAACGCCGTAGTCGAGCGCGAACTTCACAAGGTTGGGAATGCCGTCCGATACGGTGACGGTCTGGCGCGGAGGCTCGTAAGGATATCGCTCCGTAACGTCAAAGCCGAAGGCCGAGGGATTCTCGAACAGCATCTTGGCCGCGATTATGCGATAGACGTATCGGGAAGTCTCCTCCGGGAGCCAGAGGTCGAAGAAACTGTTCTGGCGCTGCTCAGCCACGCGCCTTACCATTCCGCCCATGCCGCAATTGTAGCTTGCCGCAACCGTAGTCCAGTCTCCGAACAGCTCGAATGCGCGCATCAGGTACTTGCACGCAGCCTCAGTCTCCTTCTCGATATTGAAACGCTCGTCCACCTCTGCGTCCACCACGAGCCCGAACTCCTTTGCCGTAGCCTTGGTAAACTGCCACAGCCCCGCCGCTCCCGCCACGGAAACGGCCTTCGGGTCCAGATTGCTCTCGATGACCATCAGATACTTGAAATCGTCCGGGATCCCATACTTCTCCAGCACCGGCTCCACCTGCCGGAAATAGCGCCCCGAGCGCTTCAGCATCAGCGTGGATGTAGAATGCATATAAGTGAACGACATCAGCTCCCTGTCCATCCGCTCATACTTCTCCGTCGTATCAAAACGTATCACGCTCCCCGCAAACTCCGCCTGCAGCGGCACCTGCGGCGCCACCGGATGCATCCCCTCCTGCTGCTGTTGATAGATTCCCTGCGCTGATGCACCGGTAAGCGGCAGCGACAGCAGCACAAAACACAGCAGCAGCCTGAGCCAATTCAACAGATACTGCTGTTTCCGGACCGTCTGCGCCCACGCAGCCGTGAGTGGGAGGGGCCCGCAGGGACTCGATGGACGTAACGTGAGCTTGCTCACGTACGGACAGAGAGGGCCTGTGGGAGGGATAGGCCGCTTGCGGCCGTAGTCCGGAAATAGCAGTATCTGTTGAATCATGGCTCGCTTATATTACTCCGCTGCCGAGCAGCTCAGGCGCATCCCACTTGTCGTTAGGATCCTGAAGTGCGTAGAACGCCGCAAACTGCCCGGGGGTAATGCTCCTCTGCGGCTTGTCGAAGACGACGAACAACCCGCACCCGCGCATCAGCAAAACCGCATCCTGCAGCTCCTGGCGGTAACGTATCCGCACCCGGCACCTCAGACTTCCCCCCACGGCCATCGCCAGCTCCTCCCGCATCCAGTGAACCTCATCCGGGCTGACCCGCAGCACACGGCGGAACAGGCCCTTGTGGTCCTCGCCCTCGCCGACGTAAATGCGGTTGGCGACCACATCGGTAGCTATAACGAACAGCGGCCTCGCGTGACCGCCTATCGCAAGCCCCTTGCGCTGGCCGATGGTATAGAACTGCGCCCCCTCGTGGCGACCGGCAACGACGCCCCACGGATTGGGCTTGTTGCGCGTCTTGCGCACATGGTGCCTCCCGGAACGATACGTCTCGGTTTCAAACACTATATTGCTGTAGTCCAGCGGCTTGGAGAGCTCCATGAGCTCCCCGTCGCTCAACTCTTCAGGGGCCTTGGAAGCCAGCAGGGCGGCATCGGAGGCGTACCTGGGAGAATCTTCATACCACCGGTCGAACACCTCAACCACATCGCCCTCCACGGGCTGGAGCTTCTGCTGCAGGAAAACAGGCAGATCGACCTTCCCGACGAAGCAGATGCCCTGCGAATCCTTCTTGTCCGCCGACGGAAGATCGGCTTCCGCCGCCAGGGCCCGCACCTCGCTCTTCAGCATGCCCCCGATGGGGAACATGGCGGCGGCAAGCTGGTCCTGGCTCAGGCGGCAGAGGAAATAGCTCTGGTCCTTGCCCGGGTCGATGCCCTCCAGGAGCTTCCAGCTGCCGTCCGGAGCCTGCTCCTTGCGGCAATAGTGCCCGGTGGCCACCATGTCGGCCCCCAGTTCGCGCGCCTTGGCAAGGAAGGCGTCGAACTTGATCTCGCTGTTGCAGAGGACGTCGGGATTGGGGGTGCGCCCGCGGGCGTATTCGTCGAACATATAATCCACCACGCGCTGGCGGTACTCCGCAGACAGATCCACAAAATAAAAAGGTATTCCTATCTTGCGCGCCACCAGCTCCGCCACGAACTTGTCTTCCTCCCACTCGCAGTCGCCGTGAAGCGTGCCCTCGGTGTCGTGCCAGTTCTGCATGAACATGGCAAAGACATCGTAGCCCTGCCGCTTGAGCAACAGGGCCGCAACGCTGGAATCGACTCCTCCTGAAAGTCCGACGCAGATCTTCATCGCAGGTCTGTGACTACCCACTCCGGACCCAGACCCGCCGTGCTGAAGCTGAAGCCTGCCGGGCTGCCGCTGAGGGGCGATTTGACTATGGAAGTAAACTTGAAAACCACCTCCGCGCCCTGCGAAGGCTCCTTGTACACGCCGCTGATGGTCTTTTCTCCCATCTTGAGATTGCTGATGCGGTCCAGATGCTCCTGCGGGTTGACGAAGAACTCGGCGGTGCCGTCGGAAGCCTCGATGTAAACCTCCTTCGCCTCGGAGTCCACGGTCCATCGGGTGGTGCCGTCGCACCAGATGTCAGCTCCGTTGACGGATATGTGGTAGCAGTTGCCGTCAACCAGCACGGAGCCGTCCGTACGTATCTGCGCCTTGTCTTTGGCGGACAGGGTGTATTTGAAGCTGACCCGGTTGCTGTCTATCAGGGCCTTGAAGGCCTCGGGCGTGTTCTGGGCCGCCGCCGGAAGGGAGATGGCCAGCATAAGCAGTGTGAAAAATCGTTTCATCATTGTCCAAGGGTGTCCATGAGGTTCATCAGGCTCGGGATGTCGGGGATGAGTACCTGACGGGGCTTGGCTCCGTCCTGGGGACCCACAACGCCGGCGGTCTCGAGTTGTCCCATTACCCTTGCAGCCTTCGCAAATCCCATACCGAGACGGGTCTGCAGGAAGGATGTGGATGCTTTTTGTGTGGTGACCACGAGCTCCGCAGCCTCGCGGAAGCGCTCGTCGAGGTCTGAAACGTCTCCGCCGCCTGCACTGCCGCCGCCGTCGCTTCCGGCCTCTTCTACGGCAGGGAGGTAATACGGTGTGTTATAGCTCTTTGCGTATCCCTGCTGCTCGCTCACAGAACCGGTGATACGGTCTATTTCCTCGGAGCTCACGTAGCCGCACTGTATGCGCTCGGAGTCTATTCCGGCGCTGAACAGCATGTCTCCTCGGCCTATGAGCTTTTCTGCGCCCGGGGCGTCGAGAATGGTCATGGAGTCTATGCGGGACGCCACCCTGAACGCGATACGCATAGGGAAGTTGCTCTTGATAAGGCCGGAAATGACGTCCACCGACGGACGCTGCGTGGCAAGTATCACATGAATGCCTGCGGCACGGCCTTTCTGGGCGAGGCGGATGATGGAGCCGGTGATGCTGCGGCCCGCCGCCTTGGCCTCGGGCCCTCCGCCGCTGGTCATGGTGAGGTCTGCGTATTCATCGACGACCACCACCAGATACGGCAGGAAGCGGTGTCCCTGGTCTGAACGGAGGTGGTGCTGGCAGTATTTCTGGTTGTAGGCGGTGATCTTGTTGACGCCTGCCTTGCTCAGGAGCTCGTAACGCTCGTCCATTTCTATGCAGATGGAACGGAGTATCTTCTCCGCGTCCTTGGGTTTCTTGACGATGGCGCTGGCCTGCTCGTCCTCTTCCGAGACCGCCTCGGGCAGCACTGCCAGATAATGGTGCAGCAGCTGGGCGTAGGCGGAGAATTCCACCATCTTGGGGTCGATGAAGACGAACTTGAGCTCCGACGGATGCTTGCTGTACAGCAGCGAGCTCACTATCACGTTGAGGCCCACGGACTTGCCCTGCTTGGTGGCGCCTGCGATGAGGAGGTGCGGGGCGTCCGCTAGGTCGAACACCTTCACGTCCTGGGTGATGGTGGTGCCTATGGCCACCGGCAGCTCGGCTTTGCTGTTGCGGAACGCGTCGTCGTTCAGGAGGCCCTTCAGCGGGACTATGGAGGCATAGTCGTTGGCTACCTCGATGCCCACGGAATCGTCCAGCGTGACCACGCGTACGCCCTTGGCCTTGAGCGACATGGCTATGTCTTCCTGGAGGCGCTTGATGTCCGCTATCTTCACCCCGGGGGCGGGATAAACCTTGTACAGGGTGACGGTGGGGCCCACAATGGCGCGGACGTCTGTCACCTGGATCTTGTAGTTTGCGAGGGCGGCGCGGATGCGGTTGCGGTTGCGGACGAGTTCCTCTGTAGAGACGTCGTGGTGGCCGGTATCGTGGTTCTCCAGAAGCTCCAGCTTGGGGAACTGGTACTTGGGAAGGCCGTCCGGCGGGTCAAGCCTGTTGTTGATGGGCTTGAGCTCCTTCTTGACGTCCGTGCTCGGCGCCTCGCCGCGCTCGACGTCCATGGGGTCGTCGTCTCCGCCCTCCTGGGGAGCTTCCTTCACGACGGTAACGACGGGTTTCCTGTCCGCCGGCCGTGGTTCTTCCGGCACCACCGGAGGCTTGACGGGTTCCACCGGCCTTACGGGTTCGGCGGGCTTGACGGGTGCCGCCGGCTCCTCGGGCCCGGCGGGCACGTTCACGCGCTTCTTCCAGAGGCCTGCGAGCCAGGAATTGAAGCGGGGGGACGATATGAACAGCCACAGAATGACCAGGAGGACGACGAGGATGCCTGTGATAATGGCCCCCATCACGCGGAAAGCCCACTCTATTATAGCCGATCCGCAGGCGCCGCCCAGGCCGCCGCCGAATGCGGTGCCGAGGCCTGCGAGCTTGCCTGCGAAGGCCAGCAGGAGCGACGCCACGAAAGCGCCGCTGAGGGTAAGCAGCAGGGTGCGGCCGAGCGACATGATCCATTTGCCGGTAAGCAGTCTCACTGCCATCACCACGAGGATCACGAGCAGGGCGAGGCTGCCGAGGCCGAGGAAATCACCCACCAGGAATTTGCCGGTGCGGTATCCCAGGGTGCCGGCGGCGTTGGCTACCCGCTCTCCGGGTACGAAGCTCATATCCTGCTTCCAGTGAGCCAGATATGATACGGCAGCGATGAGCACGAACAGCGCCAGGGCCGCTACGCACAGCCCGAGTATCCTTACGGCGGACGCCTTCTGGTTCTCGTCCCAGTTCTTTATGAAGGAGGGTACTTTCATTATTTTCTCTTGCCCTTTTTGCGGAAGTTGCGGTTCTTGCCCTGACCGCCCACGTTGATGCTGAGGCCGGGACGGGCGAAATTGTTGTCGTAGTTGATCTGGTGCAGGCGCAGGCCCTCGGGAACCGTGAGACGGCCCTCGGACAGCTTCTCGATGTCTTTGAAGATGGTCTCGTCCGAGACGCTGTCTTTGTTCCAGATGAGGTACTGCTGGCGCATGTAGATGGCCAGGGAGCGTATCATCTCCGTCTTGACTTCACCGTCGGGCTCCCCGCACAGCAGGTCTATGATCTTTTCTATGTTGCGGCCGTAGTGGGTGGCCTTGATCTTCTCTCCCTTCATGGGGATGGGCACGGGACGGGTGTTGAACTCCTCCGCCACGGGGGACGGATAGGGGGCGTCGACGTCAAGGTCGAAACCTGCTATCATGTAGAGGTGGTCCCAGAGCTTGTGGTCGAAATTGTCCAGCTGGCGTACCTGGGGATTGAGGAGCTCCATGACCTTGACTATGGCCCGGGCCTGCTCTGTGCGCTTGGCCCTGTCCGGGATTTCCTTCATCTGCTCCACCATCTTGAGGACGTTGCGGCCGTATTCCGGCATGGCGAGCTTCTCCCGTGAGGTATTGTAGTCCAGACCTGTGCGTTCGTTATCGTTTTCCATGGTATCTTTTCATTTTGTCAAAAGGCAAATGTAACGAATTCTTGTTATCTTTGCAAGACAAAACCGCTCTCTTATGACCAAATACTACAAGGTTGCGGAGCACGTGTTCTCCCTGGAAATGACAGACAGCTGCTCTCTCTGGCAGCGTCTGACGCAATACGACCCGTTTGTCTCGGAAGCCGTTCCCGAGCCGCTTTTCGGCCTGGAACTCTGCCAGGACGCATTTGAGCGCCCCGAGGGCCTGGAGACCGTTTACGATCCCAAGACAGAAGCCGGAGAGACCGTGGTGCGCCTTCACAGGGGCGACGGGCTCTGGGTCTTCGACATGTCGCCGGACCGCGACGTCCCCTGCCGTTCGCATCTCGTCGCTTCCGCAGATTTCAGCTCCGGCCGCCTCTACCTGGACAACCGCAGGGTTACCGAGGCCCTCTTCGGCATCAACAATTCCATGATGCTGCTGTACGCTTTCCGCGCGGCGCCTCACGGCACCCTCGAGCTTCACGCGTCCATGGTGAGCAACTCCGGCAAGGCATTCCTCTTCCTGGCCCGCAGCGGCACGGGCAAGAGCACCCACAGCCAGCTCTGGCTGGACCATGTCCCGGGCACCGAGCTGATGAACGACGACAACCCCATCGTGCGCGTACATCCCGACGGCCGCATAATCGCATACGGATCGCCCTGGAGCGGCAAGACCCCCTGCTACCGCAACGTGGAGGCCCCCGCCGGCGCTTTCGTACGCATACGCCGGTGCGCGGAGAACCGCATCACCCCGCTCAGCATGTTGGAGGCATACGCCCTGCTGTATTCGTCATGTTCCGGATTCAAGGCGGACCGCACCATAGCCGACGGCCTCCACGCCAGCCTTGAAAAAATAGTCACCACAACCCCCTGCTACGTCCTTGACTGCCGTCCCGACGAAGAGGCAGCCAGGGTCTGCAGCTCCGAGCTTCTCAAATGAAGACAACCCGGATAATCGTTCCCAACGCAATCATGCTCGGGCAGGTAACGGAATTCCTGAACGAAGGCAAGTCGGTGGTAATCAACACCAAAGGTCAGAGCATGTCGCCCTTTATCCGTGGCGAGCGGGACAGCGTGGAACTGGTAAAGAACCCTTCGGTCGAGGTAGGGGACATAGTCCTTGCCCAGATCAGGCCGGGGCATTATGTGCTGCATCGCGTCAACGCCATCAGCGGGGAACGCGTGCGCCTCAAGGGAGACGGCAACCTGGACATCACAGAGGCCTGCAATTTGCAGGACATC
>JAFZLQ010000081.1 GCA_017551425.1 Bacteroidales bacterium
GGAAAGCACTTGCTGGCTTTCAGGCCCAAGGCGTCCGAAGACAACGAGCACACCACTACGGTAATCCGCAACGAAGACGGCCAGGAGGTGCTTTTCCGCCAGATTGCGGGCACCTTCGCACGCCGTATAGTCTGTTATTCGGAAGAGGGGAGCGAAGTGAGTGCCGGGGATCAGTGCGGCATCATCAAATTCGGCTCCAGGCTCGATATCTACCTTCCGCTGGATGCTGATGTAAAGGTAAAGGTGGGGGACTCGGTGCGCGCCATCGACAGCGTCATAGCGAATCTGCCTTAATCAGTTCCAGCAGTTTCTGCGGAGCCTCGCCCTCCGGAACGTGCCTCATTACAGGTACGTTTTTTTTGTAGATTGAGACCTTGCCGCCACCTTCCCCGACGTATCCCCAGTCCGCATCGGCCATCTCTCCCGGGCCGTTCACGATGCAGCCCATGACGGCTATCACAAGCCCTTTGAGGCCTGCGGTGCGGGTCTTGACCTCTTCGAAGGCCTTCTGCAGGTCATACATGGTGCGGCCGCAGCCGGGGCAGGCGATGTATTCCGGCTTGTAGAAACGCCTGCGGGCGCCCTGAAGTATCTCGTCGGAAAGGTATCCGGCCAGTTCGGGGGATATCTCTTCGCCGCCGCATTTGCCGGTGATGACAAGTTCGTCGATCTCCCTGCCCAGCAGGGCCGGACCCCAGTCGCAGGCGGCGTCCAGGATGAGGCGTTCGCGCGAAGGCGCGTCATAATCCGCCGTGACCGTCCCCGCCACAGTGCTGGAAGATGCCAGGGAGGACTTCAGGACCCCGCCGTAACGTTCTGAAAGGTATGAGGCGACCGGCAGCTCGGCTTCGGGGTCTTCGGTGAGCGAAACCCTGACGGTGTTGCCAATGCCCTGCGAAAGCAGGGAGGCGCAGCCTATGCATGACTTGATGCGGCCGGAATCCCCGTTTCCTGCCTCGGTGACGCCCACATGGAGGGGGAACACCACGCCGCGCTCTTCCATCATCTGCTCGAGCAGGCGGTAGGCTTCCACCATCACTACGGTGTTGCTGCTCTTGAGCGACACCACCACATTGAGGAAATCCTTTTCAAGGCACATTTCCAGCCATTCCATGGCCGCCTTGGCCATGCCGAGGGGCGTGTTGCCGTAAAGGCCGGTGATGTAGCTTCCGAGCGATCCGTGGTTGACTCCGACGCGGACGGCGGTACCGTGCTCGCGGCAGACGTCCAGGAAGCGCGCGAACTGAGCGCAGGCTTCGGCATGGTCGGGATGGAAATTGCCGGGATTGATGCGCACCTTCTCCGCTATCGCGGCCATGGCAATGGCCGTCTGCGAAGAGAAATGTATGTCCGCAACCAACGGAGTGTCAATGCCTTGCGAGCGGAGCGAAGCCTTGATGCGGCTGAAACTCTCCACGTCCTGCATGCCGGGAACTGTGATGCGGATGAGCTGAGCGCCAGCAGCCGCGAGCCGCCTGCACTGCTGCACCGTAGCGTCCACGTCGGAGGTGTGGGTGTTGCACATGGTCTGGACGACTATGGGCTGCCCCGGGCCGATGAGGACTTTACCTGCCTTTGCCGTTATTCTTTTCATGTCCGTATACGATTTCGTATGCTTCGTTTTTGAGGTCCCTGCTCGTCTTGCCGCTTCGCTTGCCGAGCTGCAGGTGAACTCCCACGGTCGCATTCAGGTCCATGGGATACGCGAAGCGGTAATAGTATTTGCCGAAATCGCCCGGGTTGGAGTTAGGGGCGTAGATGCTGCCCCACGACCAGGCGTGACCGCCCACGTTGAAATGGAGCTCGATAGGGTCAAAGACCAGGGCGAAGCCCACTCCGGCGTACACTCCGTAATCCCAGCGGCGGTCGTAGTCGGCGAAACTGTTTTCAAGCCCTTCCGTGACGTAGTCGCCGGTACGGGTTATGGCAAGCCTGTAGGCGAGATAGGGCCCGGCGTTAATCATGAACTTGAAATGTTCTCCGTCCACATGGCCGTGGAGCAGGAACGGGAGTTCCACTATGTCGTATTTCGCTTCCGTGGCGCCTTCTATCCTGTGCAGGTAGTGGGTTTTCGGATTCTCCACGAATTTGTAACCTTCATGCCCGTATGCGAGGCCTATCTGGAACCCGAAATAGGGGAGAAAGCCGAACATCTTCATGTACTTGGTGTACGTCACGGACATGTAGTACGGGTTGTAGAGCCAGGCCTGTTTCACGTTGGGGTTGAACAGCATCCTGGAAACGGTGGGCCCGAAGTTCACGCCTATGAGCGAATAGTCGTTAATGAGGGGCTTTTCGGGCAGTGCGAGTTCCACGGTGTCGGCGGTAAAACCCTCGAAAGCGGTCTCTTCCTGGGCGGAGAGCGCAACTCCGCACAGGAGGGCGAACAATATGGAGATCAGGCGCTTACTCATTTCCAAACATGGCTTTTATGTCGATTTGCTGCTCCAGTTCCGTGGACTTGGGCATGTTCAGGAACTTGTCTCCGGAGAACAGGAAGAACTTCACGAGTTCAGGCTGGCGGTGCTCAAGCAGGTTGCCGGTGTCCACGACGGAGTTCTCATTGATGTCCGAAGTGATCCTCAGGCAGTAGCGGCCCTCCTTGAGGTAGGGGAAGACCAGGGTGCGGTCGGAGTTGATGACGAAACTGCGCAGGATGCCGGTCATCTTCTCGTCGAGGAGATCCACTATATATTTGCCGTCCACCCCGGTGAAGACGGCGCTGAGCGTGCTCAGGGTTTCGTCCGTGGGCAGGGAGACCTTCACCTCGGTGCTGTCGGAATAGAAGCCGTCGATGTCCCTGAAAGCGCCCTGGGGGACTTTCAGGAAGTACTCGTAACCCTTCTGCAGCTCTTCCGAGGGCATTATGGTGTAGCGTCTCAGGTTGGTGCTGTCCCTCGTCACGGTGAACGTCCCGAAAGCCTCCTTCTGCTTGGGATTCACGTTGCGGAAGACCAGGGAGTCGAAGTTCTCGTAGATGATGGGAGACTTGAACTCGAGTTCGAAGCCGTACTGCTCGACGCGGTCGGCGGAGGCAGTCAGCTTATACACGCAGATGGTGTCTTCGTGTTCCAGGTTGCGCCTGTTCCTTCTGGCGTACTTCTTCTTGAGATCGGGTTCGAGCGGAAGCTTGAGATGCTCCAGCTTCGGGGTGAGGATGCCCAGGGAGTCGGTCCTCCGGTAATTCATGAACAGGTGCAGGGTGTCGGGGAAGTCCTCCCGGGTGTTCAGCCACAGCTCCAGGCTGTCCTGGGTGGTGTTGAACTGGGAGATGACCTCGTCGGCCTTGAAGCCGCCGAACCAGAGGGAATCGATCCAGGCATAGGGGGCATGGAAGCTCACGTAGGCCGAACGCAGGCCGGTGCGGGCCTTGTTCTTGATGTACTGCTGCGTGGGCTTCTCGCGGAAGAGGAGCAGCGTGTGCGCCACCCGGCGGGCTTCGCAGCCGAGGGTGTCGGTCATGTCATACTTGAGCAGCTCGGGGATGGTGTCGCCAACCGCCCATACGGGCTGTATGATGCTGTCGCTGAATGCGATGAGGTCTTCTTCGGGATTGTAGATATTGTTGGAGGAGGCGTCCTGCACGGCGTACAGCCTGTATGCCGTATCCTTGAGGTAGGGAAGCACGAAGTAGCCCCATTTGTCGGTCTTGGCTGCCATGTCGGGACGCTTCAGGAATACCGCGGAATCGGAATGGTCCCTGTAAAGCATGACGGTGGCGCCTTCCACCGGGGCCAGGGTGTTGCAGTCCAGGACGACGCCCGTGGTGAACAGGGTGTCGATGGTGTCGCCGGTGGAGAACACGAAGGTGAATCCGGGGAACTTGTTGTTCTCGTTGTTGTCCGAAATGGCGTCGTTAAGGTCGAGAGTATAGGTGGTGTTGGGTGAGAGCGGTTCCTCGAATTCCACTATGAGGCTTTTGCCCTTGATCTTGCTCTTCGGGCGTTTGGCCTGCGGCGGGGAGAGGAAAATGCTCTGGGCTTTGTCCGCCTTGACGTATTCGTTGAAAGTGAAGACTATCTTCCCTTTCTCGAGAGGGAAGTTCAGCACCCCGGGAAGGGGCTCAATATTGACGATGAGAGGAGGTATGCTGTCCTTCTTGCCGCCGGTGGGTGCCTGGGTGGTGTTCGCGCAGGAGTGCGAGAACAACATGGGAATCAGCACCAGGGCGCTGGCAATCAGTGGGAGGAAACTGTTCTTTTTCATATGTCAGTCCTTACTATCTCGGTGATGCCGTCTATCTTGCTGAGCGCCGAAATCATGGATTCGAGGCCCTTCTTGTCCCTGACCAGCAACTGTATGTACCCTTCGAAAACGCCGTCCTGGCCGCCCAGGTGAATCTCCTGGATGTTCAGGCCCATGTTCAGGGAGATGGTCTGCGTGATGGTGTTCAGCAGCCCCACGCGGTCTATTCCCCTCAGGGAGACCCTGGCCGGGAACTCCCTTTCGGTGATTGTAATTTCGGGTACGGCCACCAGGCGGTTGCCGTGCTTGCTGGCCAGATTCTCGGCCACCGGACAGGATTTCTTGTGAGCAATAATTATACCGTCATCCCCGAGGAAACCGATCATGGGTTCGCCCGGAATGGGTTTGCAGCAGTCGGCGAGGACGTACTTGCCGTTCTGCACGGTGTTCACGTCCATGCTCTTGAGCACGTTGCCGAAGTCCTTCTGGTCGATTATGCCCAGGCCTATGCGGAAAAACAGCTCCGTCTGGTCGTTCAGCTGTGCGTATTCCAGGAACCTGCGGATAATGTCGTAACCCGGGGTGATTCCCGCCGCGTTCAGGAAGCTGTTGTAGATGTTTCCGCCCCGTTTTACAATGTTGTCCCTGTCGCTCCTGAAATAGTCCATGACGACATTGCGGGCGTGCCTGGTCTGGAGGAAATGCAGCCATTCTATCTTCGGGCGGCCGCTCTCGGCCGTGATAATCTCCACCTGGTCGCCGGTCCTGAGCACGTGCGAGAGCGGCACCAGCTTCATGTTGACCTTCGCCGCGATGGCGCGGTTGCCGATATGGGTGTGGATGAGATAGGCGAAGTCGAGGGCCGTGGACCCGGCCTGGATGCTCTTCTGCTGGCCTTTCGGCGTAAACACCACGATGTCGGTGGTGACCAGGTCCTTGTGGATGATATCCAGGAGCTCCATGGTGTTGGCGTCCTTGCTCTGCAGGATTTCCTGCACCTTGGCAAGCCAGCTGTCCATTGCGGAGTCGTTCTCGGAGATGTAGCCGTTGTTCTTGTAGGCCCAGTGGGCTGCGATACCGCGTTCGGCGATGTCGTTCATGCGCCTGGAGCGTATCTGTACCTCCACCCAGAAGCCGGAATGGCTCATGAGGGTGCAGTGCAGGGCTTCATAGCCGTTGCTCTTGGGCGAGGAGATCCAGTCGCGGTAGCGGTCCTGCCGCTGGCCGTACAGGCTTCCGAGGATGGAGTAGATGTTGAAGGCTATGGCGCGCTCCTTGTCGAGGGAAACGCCGTCCGACTCGTAGATGATGCGGACCGCGTAGAGGTCGTAGATCTCTTCGAAGGGGATCTTCTTGGTGCGCATCTTGAACCAGATGGAATAGGGCGACTTGATGCGCTTCCTGATTTCGAATTCGAGGTCGGCCCGCTTCAGGGCGCCTTCGATGGGGGCTATGAAACTGTCGATCTCCCTGTCGCGGAGGGCGACGTTGCGGCTGATCCGCTCGGAGATGTCGTTGTATGCGTCGGGCTCCTTGTACCGCAGCCAGATGTTCTCCATTTCGGTCTTGATCCCGTAGAGACCCAGCCTGTGGGCCAGGGGAATGAAGATGAACATGGTCTCGGAGAGTATCTTGTCGCGCTTGTGCTCGGGCATGAACTCGATGGTGCGGCAGTTGTGGAGGCGGTCGGCCAGCTTTATCAGCGCCACCCTTACGTCGTCATTCAGGGTGAGCAGGATACGCTTGAGATTCTCGGCCTGGTTGCTTTCGATGTCGGCACCGCCCTGGCGGTCCTGGTTGTCGAGCACGGTCTTGATCTTGGTGAGCCCGTCCACCAGGGTGGCGATCTTGTCGCCGAACTGAGCCCGGATGTCCTCGATGGTATATGCCGTATCTTCCACCACATCGTGCAGGAGGGCGGCGGAGATGCTCTTGTAGCCGAGTCCGATCTCGCCGATCACGATCTGCGCCACCTCTATCGGGTGGATGATGTAGGGCTCGCCGGAACGGCGGCGGACGTGCCTGTGGGCGCGGTTGGCGAAATCGAAGGCCTTCCAGACCACCTCAAGTTCCTCTTCAGAATGACAGCGGCCACGGGCCATCTCCTCAAGCTCAAGCCATTTCTTCTTGATGAGGGCGTAATCTTTTATGGAGAACTTCGAGAA
>JAFZLQ010000082.1 GCA_017551425.1 Bacteroidales bacterium
GGATACGGCGGTTGCTCAGGTGGTCGATATCGTCGACGGTGGCCTTCGAGTTGATGAGCTGGATCAGGTAGCGGATGATCTCGATGATGTCCTCCTTGGTCAGGATGCGGACATTCGGGTCCGTGCTGAGGTTGAGTTTCCGGTTGAGCCGGTAACGTCCCACCTGCCCGAGGTCGTAGCGCTTGTCCGAGAAGAACAGCTTGTCGATGACGTCGCGCGCCGTCGCCTCATCCGGCGGTTCCGAATTGCGGAGCTGCCGATATGTGTAGAAGATCGCCTCTTTTTCAGAGTTGGTCTGGTCTTTCTGGAGGGTGTTGTAGATAATGGCGTAATCGGCGGTGTAGGCATCCTCCTTGTGCAGCAGGATGGATTCCACGCCGGAGTCGAGGATGTCGTCGATGTGGCGTTCTTCGAGCACGGTCTCGCGGTCCACGATCACCATGTTGCGTTCGATGTAGACCACTTCACCCGTATCTTCGTCCACGAAGTCCTCGTTCCAGGTCTTCAGGACACGGGCGGCGAGACGGCGTCCGATATATTTCTTGAGATTCGTCTTGTTGACCTTCACTTCTTCCGCCAGGTCGAAGATGTCGAGGATGGCCTTGTCACTCTCGAATCCGATGGCGCGCAGCAGGGTGGTCACAGGGAGTTTCTTCTTCCGGTCGATGTAGGCGTACATCACGTTGTTGATGTCGGTCGCGAACTCGATCCAGGAACCCTTGAACGGGATGATCCGCGCAGAGTAGAGTTTGGTGCCGTTGGCATGCATGCTCTGCCCGAAAAAGACGCCGGGCGAGCGGTGCAACTGGGAGACGACGATGCGCTCGGAACCGTTGATGATGAAGGTTCCGCGGGGGGTCATGTAGGGGATGGCGCCCAGATAGACGTCGGAGACCACCGTGTCGAAGTCTTCGTGCTCTTCGTCCGTGCAGTAGAGTTTCAGCTTGGCCTTGAGGGGGACGTTGTACGTCAGGCCCATGTCGAGGCACTCGTCCATCGTATAGCGCGGCGGATCGATGAAGTAGTCGATGAACTCCAGGACGAAGTTGTTGCGGGTATCAGTGATCGGGAAAACCTCCTGAAAGACCTTGTAGAGGCCCTCGTTCTTGCGGTTCTCAGCCGTGGTTTCCAGCTGGAAGAAATCGCGGAACGACTTCAACTGCACTTCCAGAAAATCGGGATAGTCGAGAAGTGCCTTGGAGGTTGCGAATGTAATCCTCTGATTATTAGGTTTTTGTGGCATTTTATAGGGGCGGGTTGGAAATAAACTTAAAATAACGACAAAAAGGTTTAGGGCCCGCAGGCCCTAAACCCAAGTTTCGTCCCTTAACGGGAAGAAGCGGGTGTGTTTTTACTTAAGTTCAACTTCGCCGCCTGCTTCCTCGAGAGCTGCCTTGACTTGTTCTGCCTCAGCCTTGGAGACTTTCTCTTTGATGACTGCGTTCGGAGCCTTGTCGACAAGTTCCTTCGCCTCTTTCAGTCCGAGACCGGTGAGCTCCTTGACGGCCTTCACCATCTGGAGTTTCGCCTGGCCGGCGGAAACGAGGATCACGTCGAATGCGCTCTGCTCGGCCTCGGCGGGTGCGCCGGCGCCGCCTTCAGCGGCCACGACCACTGCAGCAGCTGCAGGTTCGATACCATATTCATCTTTGAGGATCTGTGCAAGTTCCTGGACTTCTTTTACGGTAAGGTTAACAAGTTCTTCCGCAAGAGCTTTGATGTCTGCCATAATTATTGATTTTTAATTGTTTTGTTTGCTTTGTAATTGTTCTTCTGCTAGGCCTCTTTCTTGGAATCCTCGAGTGCGGAAATGACTCGGCGGATAGGTGACTGGAGGAGACCGATAATGTCACCGATAAGTTCATCGTGGGACTTCACGTTCACGAGGGTGTTCAGCTGGTTGGCGCCGACGTAAGCACATTCCTGGAGGAAGGCGCTCTTGAGCTCAGGCTTGCCGAACTTGGCACCGTATTCCTTGATCACCTTGGCAGGTGCGCTCGGAACTTGGGTGAACATGATGGCCGTGTTGCCCTCAAGGGTGGGGTACAGCGCTTCGACTTCCTTGTTGTTCAGGGTCATCAAAGCCTTGTGGAGGAGGGTATTCTTGACAACTTCGAGCTTGATGTTCTTCTCGAAGCAGGCACGACGCAGCGCGGAGGTGTTCTCGGCGTTCAGGCCGGCGATGTCCGCGAGGTAGAAATTGGGGTTCTCTGCCAGCTGCGCGGCTACCTTCTCGATAATCTGGGCTTTCAATTCTTTTCTCATGATCTTCTGGCTTAATTATTCTGCGGTAGCACTGATGGCCTTGGTGTCGATGCAAATACCGGGGCTCATGGTCGCGGACATGAAAATGCTCTTGACGTACGTGCCCTTCAACGCTTGGGGTTTCAACTTCTGGATGGTGTTGAGCAATTCAACGGCATTCTCAGCGATCTGCTGAGCACTGAATGATACCTTACCGATTGCAGTGTGGACAATACCTTGCTTGTCAACCTTAAAGTCGATTTTACCGGCCTTCACCTCCTTGACGGCCTGGGCGATGTCCATCGTCACAGTACCGGTCTTCGGGTTCGGCATCAGGCCGCGGGGACCGAGGATACGACCGATCGGACCAATCTTGGCCATCACCGTAGGAGTACAGATGATGACGTCGACATCCGTCCAGCCGCCCTTGATTTTCTCAATATAGTCGTCCAGGCCGACAAAGTCGGCACCGGCTTCCTGTGCTTCCGATTCCTTGTCCGGTGTGCAAAGCACCAACACGCGCGTCACTTTACCGGTACCGTGGGGAAGGGTCACAACGCCGCGGACCATCTGGTTCGCCTTGCGCGGGTCCACACCCAGGCGGACGGAGAGCTCCACCGAAGCGTCGAACTTGGTGTAGGAGACTTCTTTCACCAACTCGCAAGCCTCAGTGAGCTTGTACTGGCGGTGGGAATCTACTTTCGCTTCCGCTACTTTTTGATTTTTAGTCAGTTTACTCATCGCGTGTGATTTTATTGTACGTCGGCAGGATACGTTCCGGTGATCGTGACGCCCATACTGCGTGCAGTACCGGCAACCATGCTCATCGCGGATTTTTCAGTAAAAGCGTTCAGGTCGGGCATTTTCTCCTTTGCGATCTCACGCACCTGGTCCCAGGTGAGGGAGGCAACCTTCTTGCGGTTCGGCTCCGCGGAAGCGGTCTGAATCTTGGCGGCATCCTTGATCAGGACGGCCACCGGCGGCTGCTTGACAACAAAAGAGAACGACTTGTCACTGTAAACAGTGATGATCACAGGCAAAATCTTGCCGGCCTTTTCTTGAGTGCGGGCATTGAACTGCTTGCAGAAGTCCATGATGTTGACACCCTTCGAACCGAGGGCCGGTCCCACGGGCGGCGACGGATTGGCTGCACCACCTTTGATCTGCAGTTTAATGAACCCGGCAATTTCTTTAGCCATA
>JAFZLQ010000083.1 GCA_017551425.1 Bacteroidales bacterium
GAAGGTGCCGTCTTCTTTCATCTTGTCGATGGTGCCCATCTTCTTGATGGCCTTGCGGATGGTGGGGAAGTTGGTAAGCATACCGCCCGCCCAGCGCTCGGTGACTGAAGGCATTCCGACAGCGGCAGCTTTCTCGCTGACGATGTCCTTGGCCTGCTTCTTGGTGGCTACGAAGAGGATCTTGCGGCCGCTCTTGGCCAGAAGCTTCATCTCCTCGGCAGCCTCGTCGAGTTTGACGATGGTCTTGTGCAGGTCGATGATGTGGGTACCCTTCTTCTGGTCGAAGATGTAGGGAGCCATCTTGGGGTTCCACTTGCGGGCGAGGTGTCCGAAGTGTACGCCTGCATCAAGCAGTTCTTGGAAATTTGTACGTGACATTTTAATTTTCTTTCTTGTTTTGTTAACTGTGCCCGTAAGGGCCTCTTTTCTTCAAGGCGGAGTAGCGGATGTACCGGTCTCCGGCCTTTTCCGCAGGGCGGCAACATTCCACGGGAATGTTTAAAACCGCCTCTGTGCCGTAAATCAACAAATAACTAACGTTTGCTGAACTGGAAGCGTCTGCGTGCACCGGGCTGACCGGGTTTCTTGCGCTCGACCTCGCGTGCGTCGCGGGTGAGGAAACCGGCTGCCTTGAGAGATGCGCGATATGCTTCTTTATCCACCTCACAGAGGGCGCGGGAGATTCCGAGACGGACTGCCTCGGCCTGGCCTTTGGTACCGCCGCCGCAGAGAGTGACCTTAACGTCGAACTGACCTGCGGTGTTGGTTACCTGGAAAGGCTGGTTCACGATGTACTGGAGAGTCTCTGCGGGGAAATAGTTCTCGAGAGTACGGTCGTTGATCGTGATGTTGCCTTTACCGGCTGTGAGATAAACGCGAGCTACAGCTGCCTTACGTCTTCCAAGGGCGTGTGTCTGTTCCATTTGCTCTGTTTAAATTTCGTTTAACTTGATTTCTTTGGGGTTCTGTGCCTGGTGCGGATGCTCAGGACCTGCGTAAACATGCAGGTTGCCGAGGATTGCGCTGCCAAGACGGTTCTTGGGGAGCATACCCTTTACTGCTCTCCTGATGAGTTCGGCCGGCCTCTTCTCGAGGATCTCCTTGGGCGTCGTGAAACGCTGTCCGCCGGGATAACCGGTGTAGCGGGTATAGACGCGGTCGGTCATCTTCTTGCCGCCGAGGGCCACCTTCTCTGCGTTGATTACGATGACATTGTCGCCGCAATCGACGTTGGGGGTGAAGCCGGGCTTGGTCTTGCCACGAAGGACAAGAGCCACGCGGGAGGCGAGACGACCAAGTGCGAGATCCGTCGCATCAATGACGACCCACTCCTTGTTGACAGTAGCCTTGTTGAGGGAGACTGTCTTGTAGCTTTGTGTGTCCATTGTCTTGATCTTTAATGGTTAATAATATATTGTTGCGATCCCTCTAAAAATTAGGGGACGCAAAGGTAGAAAAAAAATCTCAAATAACAAAGGTTATGCTTGCTATTTCAAGAATTTGCCTTATCTTTGCAGTCCGTTCCTCTGGAAAGCGGAGCCTGCGAGACAGATTCCGTACACCCGGAGATGACGGCGGGGTAGCTCAGCTGGTTAGAGCGTCGGATTCATAATCCGGAGGTCGTGGGATAATGCCCCACCCCCGCTACGCTTCCGAGGCGCCTGCATTTTTTGCAGGCGCCTCTTCGCTTTGCGGGGGCGGGGCATTCTGCCCCTACATCCCCCTCGCCGCTATCGCGGCGGTCCCCCAGGGGACACTGCCGCTACGCTTCGCTCCGCGGGTGCCTCCGCTACTCGATTTCTTCGAAATCTCGCTGCCGCTCCGGCACGGCGCCCGACGGCGCCCCGGTCGCTACGCGACCTCGTAAGTCTCTTCGAACGAGCCGTAGTGCTGAATCCTTGGCGCATCCGCCGGCGCCTCTTCGCTTTGCGGGGGCGGGGTGTTGTCATCGAAGAAGGTCACAGAGGTGGGCGGCGCGGCGCAAAGTTAACTCGTTGATATTCAGGTGATTGAATGATTCAGGGGCCCATTTTTATAGGGCCCCTGAATCATGTTAATGTCTTATTATCAAATAGTTAGCTTTGAGCGCATATAATGCGAGGAGGAATATCCGCGGCATGCGGGAAAGCAGTGGAAGGGTGCAGGACCTATTTAGAAGCTGACCGTCAGGCTAAGCCCGGCGGTAGGCTGGAGAGTGCCGCCGGCGGTGGGGGCGAAGGCCAGCTGCGGCGAGAGATTCATGTCGAACGATGCGTAGTTGCGGGCCTGGGAGTCGTGATAATACATATCCTTGACCTTTGCAATATCGACGGCGTCGAAGATGTTCCAGATGTTGAATGCGGTCTGTGCGGCCAGGGTAAGGACGCAGGCTCCCAGGGTGGCGCCGAACATGACGTTGGCCCTGTCGAGCCTGACGTGCGGATCGTCGTAATAGTAGTACCTGGAGCCATATGCGTTCTTGTACGCCTGGGTACTCTCTTCCGCAGCGTAAAAGAGCGTGCAGACTTCCACGAACCCGAGCACCCCGAACCCGACGTTGGCTGCAACGATTCCGAGGCCGCGCCCCCATTCTCCGTCTATGCACTGGCCGAGGCCGGGGAGGAAGAACGATGCGAGGCCGGAGAGTGCGGGGATGTACGGGTCTCCCGGGATCTCTACGTAGTCGCGGGTGTCGTAGCAGTCGGCGATGTCCCGGTAGCGGACTGAGGTAACGGGAGTGCGCTGGGGCTCATATTCCCACCATGGCTCGTCGTTGCCCTGAGGCTCCAGGGGCTGGGGGGCCCGCCCTGCAGCCTCCGCGGCATTCTCTTCCGGGGCGGCGGCACGATTCTCCGGAACGGCCACACTGTCCGCCGGCACGGTGAGGGCCGCGGCATTCTCCACGGCCTCCGCAGGAGCCTCGCCCTTAAGGTCGTTGTAGGTTTCTACCAGGCCGCTCCCATACTTGATGGTATGGATATCCGAGATAAATATGACGTAAACCGGGCCGCCCGGATTGTCGGTACGGTTGTACTTGACGGTTCCGGGATTAACCTCCACAACCTTGGCGCTGATCTGTGTGCCATCAACTTTGGTGATGATGTCCTGGGCGTTTGCGGCAATCGTCGCCGCAGCGGCAAGGAGAATAATAAGCAGAATCCTTTTCATAACGAAAGCAAAGATACGAATCAAATCTGGTTTTGTAAACTGCAGACGTCATTTTAGTACTTCCCAGCCGAAGCGGGCAGCCAGCAGATTGAAGACCTCCTTGTCCGATATGGGAATCGCGATGTTCAGTCTGATTCGGCTCCCGAGCTCAGCCCCGGAATCAGCGAGAGCGGTTACGCTCATCTCATGGGTTGGCATATATCCGGTTACGAGCCGGGATGTGTTCAGGCGCGCCTTCTGAAGGTCTATGTTGTATTTCTCCTGCAGGCGCAACCAGAATGTCGCCGGGATATTCACGAATCCGGATTCCAGTTTGGCCGCCACCGCCGGTGTCACATTCCTTACTCCATGAATGATTGCGCTAAGCTGTGATGCCTGCATCCCTATTCCTCGGGCAAAATCTTTCTGGCTGATTCCCCTCTCTTTTATCTCGTCCCCTATCAGGCCTCCGGGATGTACCGGAAGCGCCGATGTTAACTCGGAAGCATCATAGTATTTCTCATTTCTTGTTTCCATAATGCGTATCATCAATTGTTATCAATTCCACTTTTAAACCTTTATCAGACTCCGTAAACAATAGTCTGTGAACATAACTATTGGACAGTCTTACAGATGAATAACCATAATACTGATACTTAAGCTGCTCATAGTGCAAGGCACTAATGTTACGCAATTCGTTGGTATTGTCAACTAACGCCAACACATTGACAACTCGAACGAAACCACTATACAATACCGGGTTGCGTGAAACATCCTTATACTGTTTGCTCTTGCCAGTACAATAAAGATCCCATAATTCAGCACTCATCTGTATCTTCATACCTCACGCTTTTTCTTTATGCAAAGGTACGGATTATTATCGGATTATCATAATCATATGTATAATTTGCAAGTGAACTTGCAGACACAAAAAACAGCACCTCCCTGCACTCCTAGGGAGGGGCGCAAAGGCAACTCGTTGACATTCAGGCGTTTGAATGATTCAGGGACCCTTGTTTAGAGGGTCCCTGAATCATATTAATGCCTTATTATCAAGCAGTTGGCTCTGCACACATATACTGGAGGAGGATTATCCGCGGCATGCAGGATAGTTGTGGACGGGCGCAGTGCGCTGGATGCGAGAACCCCCTTTTGCCATTCCCGCAGTTTTTTGTACCTTTACGCCTCAAATGATCATCTGGGTATGAAAAGGTTATTTTCTGCAGCGCTCGTGATGCTGGCCATGGCGGCGGCAGCCGCGGCCACGGCGCAGGCACAGCCTCTCAGGCAAAGCGAGATAAGCACGCACAGCGTGCAGAGCGCCATTCTGGGCGAGAATGTCGAGTACAACCTCTATCTGCCGCAGGGCTATGACGCCGCGGCTCCTGAACGATATCCCGTAATCTACCTGCTGCACGGCCTGTACGGCTCGCACCTCGACTGGGCTACCGCCGGGCACATGAAGGACGTGGTGGACGAACTGATCGCTTCCGGCGAGTGCCGTCCCGTGGTCATAGTAATGCCCGACGCCGGCGACCCGGACATCCACAACAACTGGAACGGATACTTCAACATGCCCGGACACAACTACGAAGACTTTTTCTTCCAGGAGTTCCTTCCCGCCGTCGAGAGCAGCTGGAAGATCCAGGGAGACAAGCAGCACCGCGCCATCATGGGCCTCTCCATGGGCGGCGGAGGCTCTACCGTCTATGCCCAGCGCCACACGGACCTGTTCTCCAGCTGCTACAGCATGAGCGGCTGGCTGGACAATCCCGAGCCCGACCCCGGCATGCCCAGGGACAAGTTCTACCTCGTGAGCAAGGCGGTCCACGACCATTCGGCAGTGGATTTCGTAAAGAATGCCGATGACGCCACTCTGGACAGGCTCCGCACGGTCAAATGGTTCTTCGACTGCGGCGACGACGACTTCATCCTGGACATGACGCTCAGCATGTACCAGGCGATGAGGCAGAAAGGCGTCCCCGCAGAACTCCGGGTACGCGACGGCTGGCACGGCTGGGAGTACTGGCACCTGGCCCTCCGCCTCTCCCTCCCCTTCGCATCACGCAACTTCAAACTATAAAACATGTCCAATAACTCCAAGATTCTGCATTCCGAAGACTGGCTCGCAGTCTGGATCGGATTCATTGTGATAGCCGTGGGGCTCGTCGCAGTGCTCACGGGCGCGTTTGATTTCTCGGCGCTCAAGTTCAAGACCTGGACCTGGGGCGAAACCGTCACCGGCGCCGCTGCAGCCAAGGTCGTCCCCCTGGGCCAGCAGCTCGCAAGCGGAGCCTTCTGGCTCAAGATGCTCCTGACGGTGGCGGTGCTCGGCGTACTGTTCGCCGTTGGCGCCAAGCTCACCGGAGAGAAGTTCCGCAAGTTCATCCCCGCGTTCATCGTAGTCTTCCTCCTTTCCGTGATCGTGCGCCTCATCAGCGCCGAGTTCACCCTCAACCGCTATCTTGAATGGGCCTTCTGGGCGTTGATAGTCGGTATGCTGATTTCCAATACCATAGGCACGCCGCAGTGGCTCAAGCCCGCCGTACGCACAGAGTTCTACATCAAGACGGGCCTGGTTATCATGGGCTTCTCCGTGCTGTTCTCCAACATCGCCAAGTTCGGCCTTTACGGGCTCGGCATCGCATGGGTGGTCACCCCCGTCGTCATACTCTTCATGTGGTGGTTCGGCACCCGCGTGCTCAAGATAGACAACAAACCGCTGGTCATTACGATGGCATCCGCCACCAGCGTCTGCGGTACGTCCGCCGCAATCGCCTCCGGCGCCGCGTCCGGCTGCAAGAAGGACGACCTTACGATGACCATCTCCATTTCCATCATCTTCACCGTGCTGATGATGGTGCTGGAGCCGGTGATTATCAAGGCGTGCGCAATGAGCCCCATCATGGGCGGAGCGCTCATCGGCGGTACGGTGGACAGCACCGGCGCCGTAGCCGTGGCAGGTTCGGTGCTGGGCGGCGAGGCCGAGAAGGCAGCGGTGCTCGTCAAGATGATACAAAACATCCTCATCGGCTTCATCGCCTTCTTCGTGGCGTTGTTCTTCGCCACCAGCGTGAACCGCAAGGACGGGCAGAAGGTGGGTGCCGGCGAAATCTGGACCCGCTTCCCCAAGTTCATCATAGGATTCTTCGTGGCGTCCCTGGTGGCTTCGTTCATAGTGCTTCCGCTCGCGGGCGCAGACCAGGTGAAGGCCGTCAACGGCGTGCTCGACCAGTACAAGAACTGGTGCTTCGTGCTGGCGTTCGTCAGCATCGGGCTCGACACCAACTTCCGCGATATCGCGCGCCAGATGAAGGGTGGCAAGCCCCTGTGGCTGTACATCGTCGGGCAGACTTTCAACATCGTTCTCACGTTTGCGATGGTCTGGTTCCTGCTCTCCGGAGCGGTGTTCCCCATTCCGGCGCTTGACTAGCGACGACAGCAATGGTACCACGGTCTGCAGACTACGGCCAACGGCCTATCCCTCCCGCAAGAAAACTTGCGGACCCCACCCACTTGCGTGGGCGCAAACGGTCTGCAGACCGCGGTACCATTGCCGCTGTGATCGTCGGGGCGCTGGCGCTGGCGGGGGCCGTATATATAATGGTCCGCGGCCTGGGGCTGAACCCCGACCTGGACTTCGGCGCAGGCGCGTACTACTACGCAGACATCCCGGATTACGAGAAGACTCTCGACTGGGATACCTACGTCTCCCGCCTTCCCTTCTGGGCCTGCCTCCTCATCTTCTTCGCCTGGGGCGCCCTCGTCTGGCGGGTCTGGAAAAAGCTTAAGTGATCACCCTACGTGACTGAGATAGCAGTCGAGGGTGTTGCGGATTAGCATGGCGATGGTCATGGGGCCGACGCCTCCGGGTACGGGGGTGATCCATCCGGCCCGCCGGCTGGCGGTCTCGAAGTCCACGTCTCCCACTATCTTGCCCTCGGGGGTGCGGTTGATGCCCACGTCGATCACTACGGCGCCTGGCTTGACCATGTCTCCCGTCACAACCCCCGCGCGGCCGACTGCCGCAACAATAATATCCGCCGTGAGCGCTATGTCACGCAGGTTTCGGGTGCGTGAGTGGGCGATGGTGACGGTGGCATTCCCGTTGAGCAGCAGCGTGGCCACGGGCTTGCCGACGAGCTCGCCGCGGCCCACCACCAGCGCATGCTTTCCTTCGATCCCTACCCCTGTGGACTCTATCAGCTTTATGCAGGCCCGCGGCGTACACGGCGCAATGCATCCGGCGCGTGCGGTGAGTCCCTGCTTCATGCCGGCATAACCGTCGACGTCCTTGTCCGGAGCGATTGCGGCGATTGCGGCATCCTTGTCGATATGGGCGGGGAGCGGCAGCTGAAGCAGGATTCCGTCCACGCGACCGTCGGCGTTCAGACCGGCCAGAAGAGCCAGCAGCTCCTCCTGCGTGGCGCTTTCCGGCAGCCTCAGCACCTCACCGGCCAGGCCCACCTTCCGGGCGGCGTTCTCCTTGTTGCGTACGTACACCTGGCTCGCAGGGTCTTCGCCGACTATGACGGCCCACAGGCCCGGGCGACGGCCGTACTTCTGCTCCAGGGCATCGATTTCCTGCCGCATCTGGTCGTACTGCGCCGCGGCAAGCGCCTTTCCGTCAATTATCTGTGCCATTTCAAATCATCTTGACGCCGGCAAGCCAGACCTGCCGTATATAAGGGGTTTGATGCAGATATGCCATCTTCAGGGGCGTCCAGCCGGGACGCGTGAGGATATAGTCCGCCCGCTTGCCCACGGTAATCGAACCGGTGACGTCGCTTACGCCCATCGCATACGCGCCGTTGAGGGTGACGGCGTTGAAAGCGCGTTCCGGGGTGAGCCGCATGCGTATGCAGCCCAGGGCCATCACGAAGCGCATGTCTCCGGAGGGCGATGAACCCGGATTGTAGTCCGATGCGAGGGCTATGCCCAGGCCGGCGTCGATGAACTCGCGGGCGCGGCCGTAGGGCAGGCGAAGGAAGAACGACGATCCGGGGAGCATGGTAGCCATCGTCCCGGAATCGCGCAGGGCCTCCATCTCTTCGGGGCCAGCCTGCTCCAGATGATCCACCGAAAGGGCTCCCAGCCGCACTCCCGCCTGCACTCCCCCGCTCACGGACAGCTGGTTGGCGTGTATCTTCGGCCTCAGGCCGCAACCGACGCCTGCGCGCACGATGCGTTCGGTATCCTCGACGCTGAAGAATCCCTTCTCGCAGAAGACATCCACGAAATCGGCGTAGCGGGCAGCCTGCGGCATCATGTCGCAAACGGCATCGACATACCTCTCATGGGTGTACCCCCTGCCCACGGCGTGCGCTCCGAGGAAGGTGCTCCGGACGAGCGCCGGGCCGGTCTTCCTGATGCGGTCTATGACGCGCAGCATCTTCATTTCGCCCTCCGGGCACAGTCCGTAGCCGCTTTTTATCTCGATTGCGCCGGTGCCCTGGGAGCAGATTTCCCGCACGCGCTCCATAGCCTGGGCGTACAGGTCGTCTTCTGAGGTACGGGCGAGAAGGTCTGCGGAATTGAGTATCCCGCCGCCCCGGGCCGCTATTTCTTCGTAGGAAAGACCGTTTATTTTGTCCAGGAACTCGCCCTCACGGCTGCCGGCATAGACTATGTGGGTGTGGCTGTCGCAGAACGCGGGCATGAGCATACCGCCCTCACAGTCAACCACTTCGTCAGCATCGGGCACGGGCGTACCGGCCTTCCCGAAAGAGGCTGTGAGACCGTCTTCCGCAAGCAGCCAGGCGTCTTCCAGCACGGCGACTTCGTCCATTGCGGCGCCCTCCTTTCTGAGCACGCCACCGGGCACGATGCCGGCCAGCAGGCCTATGTTCTTGAACAGCAGCCTCATTTCACGGGAGGCTGGGTGTCACGAACGAACGCTGCGGCACGCACCATGAGCGGATGCATGTAAACGTCTTCCTTTATGAACGGAACCTGCTTCCTGAAGCGGGCTATCACGTCTTCCAGCACGGGCGACGAATGCTGCGGCCGGCGGAACTCCATTGCCTGGGCGGCATTGAACAGTTCGATGCCCAGGACCATCTCCACGTTGTCTATGATGCGCACGAGCTTGGTTGCGGAATTCGCTCCCATGCTCACGTGGTCTTCCTGGCCGTTGGACGAAGGTATGGAGTCGCAGGACGCGGGCCAGCAGAGGCCCTTGTTCTGGCTCACTATGGACGCCGCTGTGTACTGGGGAATCATGAAGCCGCTGTTCAGGCCGGGCTTGGCGACCAGGTACATGGGCAGGCCGCGGTATCCGTGGACCAGCAGGTAAGTACGTCTCTCGGAGATACTTGCGAGCTCCGAAAGAGCCACCGCCATGGTATCCATGGGGATGGCGATGGGCTCGCCGTGGAAGTTGCCGGCGGAGATTATCATGTCTTCGTCGGGGAAGATATTGGGGTTGTCGGTGGCGGAGTTGATTTCGTTCTCTATGACCGACTCGACGTACATCATGTTGTCCTTGGCGGCGCCGTGGACCTGCGGGATGCAGCGGAACGAGTAAGGATCCTGCACGTGCTCCTTGGGCCTTCTTATCAGCTCGCTGCCCTCGAGCAGCTCGAGGAAACGCTTGCCTGTGGCTATCTGTCCCACGTGCTGGCGGAGCCTGTGGGTAAGCGGCAGGAAAGGTTCGATGCGGCCGTCGTATGCGTCAAGCGATATGGCGCCTATCACGTCGGCCCACTCCGATATGCGGCGGGCGTGGATGAGCGACCACACGGCGTGCGCGCTCATGAACTGGGTGCCGTTGAGAAGCGCCAGGCCCTCCTTGGACTGCAGGCGTATGGGCTCCCAGCCCAGCTCCTTCCAGACTTCCGCCGCCGGACGCACGCTGCCCTTGTAGAGCACCTCCCCCATCCCTATGAGCGGGAGGCTGAGATGCGCGAGCGGGGCGAGGTCTCCGGAGGCTCCGAGCGAGCCTTGCTGGTAGATTACGGGCAGGACGTCGTTGTTGAACATGTCGATAAGGCGCTGTACCGTAACGAGTTGTACTCCCGAGTGCCCGTACGACAGCGACTGCGCCTTGAGAAGCAGCATGAGCTTGACTATCTCCGGGCGGACGGTCTCCCCTGCGCCGCAGGCATGCGACATCACAAGGTTGTGCTGCAGCTGAGAGAGGTCTTCCTCGGGGATGGTAACGTTGCAGAGGGAGCCGAAGCCGGTGCTGATTCCATAGACGGGATGGTCGATGTCGGCCATCTTGGCGTCAAGGTAGCGGCGGCATTTGAGTATGGCCTCGACCGCCTCTTCCGACAAGGCGAGCTTCTCGCCCTGCTCCAGGATCGCGCTGATGCGATCGACGGATAGATGTTCGGATGATATGTAATGCATTACTTCAGTGCTGCTTTAATCAGTTCATCATCAGCAATATTGGGGATGGTCACGCGGAGTCCGGGGGTGCGGGCCATCTCACGCCTGATCGCCTCTGCGGAGCCGGCGTTGCGGGCCCAGCTGCGGCGGGCGATGCCGTTGTTGACATCCCAGAACAGCATCTCGCGTATGTGGCGGGCGCTGTCTTCGCTGCCGTCGATCACCATGCCGAAGCCTCCGTTGATGACCTCTCCCCAGCCGACGCCGCCTCCGTTGTGGATGCTCACCCAGGTGGCTCCGCGGAAGCCGTCGCCTATGACGTTCTGTACTGCCATGTCGGCGGTGAACTGCGAGCCGTCGTAGATGTTGGAGGTCTCGCGGAAGGGGGAATCGGTACCGGAAACGTCGTGGTGGTCTCGCCCGAGCACGATGGGGGCGGTGATTTCACCGCTGCGGATGGCGTCGTTGAAGGCAAGGGCGATCTTGGTGCGCCCCTCGCAATCGGCGTAGAGGATACGCGCCTGCGATCCTACCACCAGGTGGTTGCGCCCTGCCTCCTCTATCCACCGAACATTGTCCATCATCTGGCCCCGGATTGATTCGGGGGCCGATTCGGCGCACTCGCGGAGGACTTTCACCGCAAGGGCGTCGGTCTTTGCAAGGTCTTCGGGATTCTGGCTCATGCACACCCAGCGGAAGGGGCCGAAGCCGTAGTCGAAGTAGAACGGCCCCATAATGTCCTGTACGTAAGAGGGATAGCGGAACTTGCCGTCGGGCCTGAGGATGTCGGCGCCGGCGCGGGAGCTCTGCAGGAGGAAGGCGTTGCCGTAATCGAAGAAGTACATGCCCCTGCCGGCAAGGGTGTTGATGGCGGCCACCTGGCGGCGGAGCGACTCCTGCACGGCCTCCTTGAAGCGGTCGGGCTCTTCCGCCATCATCCGGTTGGACTCCTCGAAGCTGTAACCGACGGGGTAATAGCCGCCGGCCCAGGGATTGTGCAGGGATGTCTGGTCCGAGCCCAGGTCCACCTGTATGCCTTCCGCGGCGAGGCGCTCCCACAGATCGACGACGTTGCCGACGTAGGCCAGAGAGACCACCTCCTTGGCCTCCACAGCCTTGCGGATGCGGGGGATGAGTTCGTCGAGGCTGTCGTGAAGTTCGTCCACCCAGCCCTGGCTGAAGCGCTTGCGGGCTGCGGCGGGGTTGATTTCTGCGGTCACGCTCACCACTCCGGCTATGTTTCCGGCCTTGGGCTGCGCGCCCGACATGCCTCCGAGGCCTGCCGTGACGAAAAGCACGCCTCCGCGGTCATCGGGATCTCTCCGCTCGCTTCGCTCGGTCGAGATGACAAAACCGTTACTTCGAGCGGCCCCATTGTCATTTCGAGCGGCCCCACTGTCATTTCGAGCGGCCCCACTGTCATTTCGAGCGGAGTCGAGAAATCTCTTCCTCAGCACCATCCTCGCGGCGTTCATGACGGTGATGGTGGTGCCGTGAACGATGCCCTGAGGGCCGATGTACATATAGGAGCCCGCCGTCATCTGGCCGTACTGGCTCACGCCGAGGGCGTTGAACTTCTCCCAATGGTCGGGCTTGGAGTAATTGGGGATGACCATTCCGTTGGTCACCACCACGCGCGGGGCGTCCCTGTGGCTCGGGAAGAGGCCCAGCGGCAGGCCGGAATACATGGCCAGCGTCTGCTCCTCCGTCATCGTCGCAAGATACTGCATCGTAAGCAGATACTGCGCCCAGTTCTGGAAGACGGCGCCGTTGCCACCGTAGGTGATGAGCTCATGGGGATGCTGGGCGACGCGCGGGTCAAGGTTGTTCTGGATCATCGCCATGATGGCGGCCGCCTGCCTGCACTTTGCGGGATACTCGTCAATCGGGCGGGCGTACATCTCATACGTCGGGCGGAAGCGGTACATGTAAATGCGGCCGTATTCCTCCAGCTCGCGGGCGAACTCCGGAGCCAGCACGGCGTGATGCCGGGGCTCGAAGTATCGCAGGGCGTTCTTCAGCGCCAGCTCCTTTTCCTCCCTCGTGAGTATATCCTTCCGCCTGGGCGCATGGCTGACGGAGTTGTCCCTCGGCCGCGGCTCCGGCAAATCCCCTGGAATACCTGCAAGTATTTCTTCTTGAAAAGTCATAGTATTACTTCTTGAAAAGTCATATTAGTACTTCTTAGTCTCTTCTCCCATTGGCTACATGTCATTTCGACCGAGCGCAGTTAGTTATCGATGTGACTGTTTACGACTCTTAATACTTCAGCTTCAAACGATTCCGCTTCGGCAAGGATTTCCGAGGCGCGGGCGAGGAGGGGCGCGGCGGGAGCCTTGTCGGTGAGGCCGGAGGCGTTGATGCGCACGTTGAGGGCGGCGCCGCGGCATGCGGCACGCGCTGCGAGGGCGCCCACGCCGGCGTCGGAAGCGGATGCGGGATTGCCCTTCTGCGCCATTGCAAGCAGCAGGGGGAATGCCTTGAGCGAGGCCTCCATGGTCCTGAGGGGCACGGAAGCCGCATTGAGCGTAGCGGCCTCGATAGCAGCGGCGCGCGCGGCCTTCTCCTCCTCCGTTCCCTTGGGCATGCCGAAGCAGGCCATGATGCGGTCGAAGGCGGCGGTATCTTCATCCACGAGGTCGAGCAGCTCGTCCATGAGCTTCTGGCCCTGCACGGCGATGTCTGAAAACTCCTTCCAGCGCTCGTCCCAGCCGCGTTTGTGCGACGACAGGTTGGCGACCATCGTGGCAAGGGCCGATGCCAGCGCTCCCATGTAGGCCGATATGGATCCGCCTCCGGGGGCAGGCGACTCGGATGCGGTCTCGCGGGCGAATCCCTCTGCGCTCATGCGCACCAGACGGTGCCTGCGGGCCTCCTCGGCCTCGTCCTGCATGAGGAACTCGATTACCTTCTCCCTGGGGTTGAAGGGCTTGAGGTCGTCAAGCGACATGCTCTTGACGGCAATCTTCAGCACTTCGTCTTCGCTGATGCCGAGGGAACGCTGCTGCTTCTCCAGGTAGTAGTTGCCGGCGTCCACCAGCACCTTCTTGGGCACGAGGCCCACTATCTCGGCACCGGTGACTCGCAATCCGCGCGCAGCGGCGGCACGGCTGACCTCCTCGAACGCAACATGAAGCGGAGTGGCCTCGATATCGGTTATGTTCATGGACACCTGTGCGATGCCGTATTCGTCTATGTACCAGCCGATTGCCTTGCATCCCTTGAGGGTTCCGGGAATCCAGATCTGGTTGCCGTCCCCGTCTTTGAGCAGCTTGCCGGTGAGCGAACCGCCCTCGCGCGCCTTGCGGCCTTTCTCTCGCACGTCGAATGCAACAGCCATGGCCCTGCGGGTGGAGGTGGTGTTCAGGTTATAATTCACCGCAACCAGGAAATTGCGGGCTCCCACGTTGGTGGCGCCGCTGCGGGCAACCACATCGTTATACTCGTCAGGACTGAAATCGGGCCTGCGGGCAGGGTCCGCAATCTTTTCGGGCAATGCCTCGTACTCGCCGGCGCGGCAAACCGCCAGGTTCTTCCGTTCCGGCTTGTAAGCCGCAGCCTCATAGCAGTAACAGGGGATGCCGAGCTCAGCAAAAATGCGCTCCGCCAGGGTCCTGGCCAATGAAGCGCATTCTTCGAGCGTGATGCCCGATACAGGTATGAGCGGAAGGACGTCGGTGGCTCCCGAACGGGGATGGGCGCCATGGTGATGCCTCATGTCTATCAGTTCCTGGGCCTTGGTCACCCCTCGGAACGCAGCCTCGCACACGGCGGCGGGCTCCCCTACGAAGGTGACGACCGTACGATTGGTGGCTTCTCCGGGATCGACGTCCAGTACCTTCACTCCCTCCACTGCCGATATTGCAGCAACGATACGGTCGATTACAGACATATCACGCCCCTCGCTGAAATTGGGGACGCATTCAACTATTTGTTTCATTGACAATTAATTAAGTGGCTTGGCGTAGTGGGTCTCTACCTTGGGCTTCTGCACGGGCTCCGGCTTCTCTGCGGCGGCCGGCTTGCGCGCCTTCACCGCATATATGAGCATGGCTATGCCCAGCAGGATGAAAGGAATGGAGAGCAACTGCCCGATATTGATGGTGGTGAAACCGAGGTTAAAGAATATCCGGGCTTCCTTAACGTACTCGATGATGAAGCGCATGCCGAAGCAGACCACGAGGAACAGCCCGAGGAAGAAGCCGCGGTGCAGCTTGTCCAGCCTGTTCTTGTAGAGCCACAGCATGATGCAGCCTATCACCAAATAGGTTATGGATTCGTACATCTGGGTGGGATGCCTCGGCTCGGTCTCTCCGCGGAGCTCGAAAACGACGCCCCAGGGGACATCGGTCACGGGACCGTAAATCTCCGAGTTGAAGAGGTTGCCCAGCCTGATAAGGGCA
>JAFZLQ010000084.1 GCA_017551425.1 Bacteroidales bacterium
GCGCTCAGGCTCGGAGCCGACACCACCATTGTGTACCGCCGCAGTGAGGCGGAACTTCCCGCCCGCCAGGAGGAAGTGCATCACGCCAAGGAAGAGGGCATCCGTTTCGAGCTGCTCACCAATCCGGTAGAGATCCTGGGAGATGAGGACGGCTGGGTGAAGGGCATGAAGTGCATCCGCATGGAGCTCGGCGAGCCAGATGCCAGCGGCCGCCGCAGCCCCGTCCCCGTGCCCGGCAGCGAGTTCATCGTGGAGTGCGATACCGTCATCATGAGCCTCGGCACTTCGCCGAACCCGCTCATCGCCCAGACCACGCCCGGTCTTGAGCGCACCCGCAGGGGCGGTCTCGTGGCCGATGAATCCGGCGCCACCACCCGCGAAGGCATTTTCGCCGGAGGTGATGCCGTCACCGGCGCCGCCACCGTCATCCTTGCCATGGGCGCCGGCCGCAAAGCCGCCGCCTCCATCGACGCATACATCAAAGGGAAGTAAAGGAGACGTCAGTGGCTGCCGCCTGCCGTCTTCGCTATCCGCCGCCCACACGGTCCTGTCTGACCTTCATTGGTTATTATGCCGCGAGTGCAACAATTGTCAGCTGGCTTCCCAGTTTCCGGCCGACCTTGCGCAGTTTACCGTCTTTTTGAACAAGGTGCCCTTCACAGGAGCCCTACCTTGTGCAGTTTACTGCGTTTTTGCGCAAGGTGCCCCTCATTAGAGCCCTACCTTGTGCGTATTTCCTCTTTTTTGCACAAGATACCCTACCGGTGACCGGAATAATCAGACCTTGCTGCGCTTAACGTCCCGGAATGTGGGACGATAAGTGCATTTGAGGCCGTTTTTGCATCTATCGTCCCATTATTTGGGACGTTAAGAGCGCCTGAAGATTCATTTTTAAAGAACTGAACATGGCGGCACAAAGATATAGATAACAAATCTTTGTTTTGTTATACTTTATTGCTATATTGCGCCCATGGACAATATTAGCGTAAATGCAGGCAGGCGGCAGACCGCCTTCAGGCTGGACAAGGAACTGCTCTTCCTTCTGAGCAGAAAGGCCAAAAGGGAGGGCAAGAGCCTTAACGGATTTGTGGAAGACGTGCTTCGCAAAGAGGTCAAGGACGAACTTGAATGGCCCAGGATCAAAAGGCCGGTCGTCATTTCAGAAGAAGTTGAAAGGATGAGCCTCGGCATAACCTTTACACCGGAGGAGATTGCCGCAGATGAACGTTTAGCCTATATTCTCAGCAAATGAAAATTCCGATCAGCGTTTTTCTGGATACCAACGTCCTGTTGGACGACATCCTTTCGCGCGACGGTGCGGAAAGCGCGAAGACAATTCTCCAGCTGGGCATTGATAAAGACATCCGTATCTGCCTTTCGATACTCAGCACTGTCAACATCGCATATGTCGCCCGGAAAGCTGTCTCAAAGGAGAAACTTATCGGGGTTTTCGACCTGTACCTGAAACATTTTGTCTTGCTTCCCAACAGTGATTCAGACGTTTATGCCTATGTGCACGATGGCAGGAACCCGGATTACGAAGATGCCATGCAGATAGCCTGCGCCGAGATGAACTGTGACGTAATAGTCACCCGCAACAAGAAGCACTTTGCGCCCTACACCGACATACCGGTGTTCACCCCGGAAGAATTTCTGGAGAGGATACTGGAGTAGGGCTTGCCTCGCCACGGGGCTATCGCGGAGTAGAGCGGCGGACAGCGGAGCGGGAGGGGACGGTAGACTGCAGCCTCCAGCGGACCTGTCCACCCCCGGACGGGGGCAGGGGGATGGGGCCCGCCGGAGACAAGTTCTCGCGCAGCGAGGACGCAGGAAACGGTGGGAGGGGCCGGAGTGAGCGAAGCGAACGGAGTTCCGCCGGAGGCTGACAGCCTGCCGGCCACGCAGGAAGCCGAAAACGTGGCCGGGACGGGCCGCAAGTCGCAACGGCGGCGGACAGCGGAGCGGAAATTGGTTTTTCGGCAAGCCTGCCGAAAAATAATTTCCGGCCGCCCGTCTGGAAGACTCCGCCGCGGAGCAAAAAAGGCCGGCTCGATTTGAGCCGGCCTGATTATACTGCAAAAGCGGTACTCTTAGAACCTGTACCTGATGCCGAGAGCGGCGCCGGTGTAGTTGAAGACCTTGACACCGAACCAGTATACGGGCATCCAGTCTACGGAAACATTCAGCGGAACTGACGGGATTTCCCATTCGACGCCAAGCTGGCCGGCAACACCGAATTTCATACCTACATTGTTCAGAAGGACACCATTGACACCGGGACCTGCATAAACGGCAACCTGGTTGGTGATGGGAACCCTGAAGTCGTAGATGGCGCTGGCGGTGAAACCGCTGCCAATCCAGAACATGGCGTCAACTTCGAGGAAGTTGTTGCCAAGCCAGTGCTGATAGGATGCACCGTCGGCATAACCCATACGGACACCGAAAGCCTTGGGTTGTGCATTTGCAACCGCTGCGAAAGCGACGAGGGCGACTGCGATAGCTAAAAGTTTTTTCATTTTGTCAGTTTGATTTAAGAATTAGTGTGTCAAATATACTAAACAATCCCCGAAAAACCAAGGAATGCCATCGCCATGA
>JAFZLQ010000085.1 GCA_017551425.1 Bacteroidales bacterium
GTGGATGCCACCGTGTCCTGGAATACCCAGCGTCCCGCCTGGCTCACCGTCAGCCCCTCATCCAAGACCATCGAGGTCGGGCAGAGCGCCACCATCTCCACCCCGGTCACATTCCGGGCATCCCAGAACAATACCGGCAGGACCCGCCGCAGCGGCGAGGTCAGCCTCTATACCACGCTTGACCCCGGCACTCCCGTGGCCGTGATACCTGTGTATCAGGACGCATTCCTCGTGGAGGGCTCCCCTGAGCAGTTCAATGCTGTGGACGGCAGCGCGCGCAGCGTGACGGTCTATTCCAGCAACGAGTGGGAAATCGACAAGAATTCCACCGCGGGCTGGCTTGACTTCGACAGGATGGAGGTGACTTCCGGCACCGGCGTCAACAACGAGACCGGAGAAGCCGTCACCATTTACGCCACGAACAACGAAGGCAACTCCAGGAACGGCAACCTGGTCTTCCTGAACAAGGAGTACTCAGGCCTGAAGAGGATCGTGCCCGTCTCCCAGAAGGCGTTCGTGTGGAATGTAGTCCCCAGCGGCAATACCACCTTCGCCTCTCTTGTCGGCGCGGAAGACCAGCTTTCGCTCGGCGTTACGACTTCAGGCGAATACGAGACTACAGTAGATCCCGAAGGCGCCTTGGAATGGCTTTCCATTATCGACGGCAGCGGCACGGACG
The DNA here is from genome assembly GCA_017551425.1 of Bacteroidales bacterium. The sequence goes on from JAFZLQ010000085.1 coordinate 680, forward strand.
CCGGTACCGTGGTCGTAAAGGCCATCCAGGACAACTTCCCCAGGGAAGCCCGTTCGGCAACCGTCACCGTGTCCCACAAGATCTTCACCGGCCGCAAGACCAGCTTCACCGTTACCCAGGAGGGCTTCGTGTTCGATGTCTCCGGCAGAGGCACCAAGCTGAGCGGTGGCGAGACCCTGTACTACTCGGTGAACGGCGAGTCCATCGGAATCCAGGTGAAGAGTACGGGCGCATGGAACATCGAGGGAATACCCGCCTGGCTCGCTACCGGGGATGCCACATCCGGCGGCGCAGGCACGCATGTCATCAACCTTGTCGCAGACGGGAATCAGACCGACGCCCTTCGCGAAGCCACTCTCACGGTGGTCAGCGCCGTGGTTCCCGCATACAACATAAGCTTTAACCTGGCGCAGGATGTGTTCCGTCTTGCTAACAACAACTTCAGCGAATTCGAGGAGCTTTCCGCAGGGCCGAAGTCATTCTCCGTGTTCGCGACCGGAGACTGGAGCGTCAGCCCTAAGGCCGACTGGGTGCACGTGAATCCCGTAAACGGTTCCGGCAACGGAGACGTTGAGGTAAGCGTCGATGACAACCTCACGACGTCGGCCAGGCAGGCGGAAATCTGGGTAAGCTCTACTCCGCTGGGCAGCACCGGCGGTTTTGCCAACGTATTCACGGTGAAGCAGAAAGCTTATGTCCTGAGCGCATCCCAGTCTGAATTCGTGTTCGAACCGGACGATACCGACGGCACTTCCTTCACGGTTACCTCGTCCGGAGACTGGACTGTCGAGGGCGATCCCGGATGGTCAGTGATAAGCCCCGCATCGGGCGGTCCCGGCGAGACGCTGGTAACGGTTTCCCCTACCTTCGTCCACGTCTCGACCTCTCCCGTGAAAGGCTCGTACACCATAAAGGGCACAATCCCCGGAGCCCCTTCGCTTGAGATCAGCCTTACCCAGCTTAACGCTTATCTGGGACTTACCTCAGATGTCCTCTACTTCTCCGCTACGGAAAGCGGGGCGCAGAAACTAACGGTTACGGCTACCCACGACTGGGTCGTAGGGCCCGCTGCCACGGAACCTGAAATGCCCGCCTGGGTGCACCTGTCCACGCTCTCCGGACAGTCCGGCGACACCGAGCTGGAGATTACGGTTGACGATTGGAACGGCTCCGGGAAACGTCAGGCCACCCTGTACGTGGACGTCCCGAGGTTCAACGGCGCAGCCAGCAGGTTCCTGTATATCGAGCAGGCGGCTTATGTCCCGACGGAACCTGAACCCGAACCCGAGCCTTAACCTGAGCCCGGGTCCGGCCCGGCAATTACACCTGTTGATTATGATGAAAAAACTATCGATACTGATTATCCTCCTGGGACTTGCGGCCGGATTGCGGGCGCAGGACCACAGTGACTGGTATTACGCAGATCACACCGACGAGGTCCTGCCCGACGCCGAGAGCCTGTTCCGCAAGGGCGAATACAGCCGTGCCTACGACCTGTGCAACCTTCACAGGGAGTTGCTCGGCGACGAGAATCCCGAGGCAGAAAAGGTTGACGAGCTCATAACCAAGGTACTCAAGTGCCAGAAGCTTGCCACCGACCTCGAGAATTACATCGACGACGGCTACATGCAGGCGGCGAAGGCCGTGGCAGAGGAGCTCAGGGCCATCAACCCCTACGACGAGAGGCTTCGCCAGTTCGGATTCCAGATACCCAAGGAGCCCAAGACGAAGCAGGAGCCCAAGACGAAGCAGGAAACCAAGCCCAAGACCGAGCCGGTGGTGAAGCAGGAGACGCCCGAAGAGGGGCAGAATCAGGCTGAATCCGTTTCGGAAGCGGTCCGGCGCCGTCAGACAAGCGTGACGGACGATTACTCAGACCTGTCCGGGGATTATTATACCGATGATTCCCGTCAGAAGGTGGTGGTGAAGGCCATGGGCGGCCTTGCGGGAATAGGCATGGATCCCAATCCCGTCGCCTTCCAGTTCGGCCTCACCGGTGGCGTTTACAGTATCGCAGACACGTTCATAGGCGTTCAGGGCGGCTTCCATTTTACCGGAGGCCTGGCTTCCGGCGCTGCGTCGCTGTTCGGAATAGACGTATCGGCAGTCTTCCGCGCCACAGACGCGATCTATCCGTACGCCGGTCTGGGCTGGTTCGTCTGCAACGATACGCAGAGCACCGGCAAGTACAAGACCAACGGCATCGGAATTCCTTTCGGCGTGTCGTTCCTCATAGCCGATTTCATCGTGGTGGACGTCGGGGCGTTCTTCCATCCCGCCGTCAGCGTGTGGAGCGATTCTACGGCAAA
>JAFZLQ010000086.1 GCA_017551425.1 Bacteroidales bacterium
ATCCAGAAGTACATCGAGGAGAACGGCTACGAGCTCATCTCCGGCGGCTTCGAGCAGATCCCCAACGTAGATCTCAAGGACGTCACCGCAGAGCAGCGCGCCACCCTCGACAAGCTCACCGGTTTGCTCGAGGACGACGAAGACGTCACGAACGTATACACGACGATGAAGCCCGAAGAGTAGCTTCCTGTCATTCTGAACGCAGCTTCCTGTCATTCTGAACGCAGTTTCCTGTCATTCTGAACGCAGCTTCCTGTCATTCTGAACGCAGCTTCCTGTCATTCTGAACGCAGTGAAGAATCTAATAAGCGGTACGCACTCGTGCGCGCCGCTTTTCTTTTGCCGCTGCTGCTGTTGCGCTCCGCTGGCAGCTGTTTCTCCATCCTCGCTACGCTCGCCCTCCCACTTCGTGGGCCCCTCCCTCTACAAGCGAGGGTGCTTACGATTGCGAAACAGCAACCAGCCTCCCCTTGACCAACATCCGAAGCGGCTACTGCAGATTCGGGCGGTGGGATGCCTGGCGCGCCGCTTTTTCGCTGGCGGCGATGGCGTCAAGCTCGGCGGGTGAGACGCAGGAGTCCAGGAACCGTTCCCAGATGTAGGAGATGGCGGCGGGGGATGGGTGGACGAGGTCGTCGGCGTAGAAGCGGTAGTCGCGGAGTTCGTCCATCATTATCTCGTAAGCCGGAAAGTAGTTCCCGACGGTCTCGGCGGCCAAGAGCAGGCGGGCTTTGCTGACGCTGTTGGCGTGGGCTCCGTCTCCGAGGTGGCGTATGGGCGAGACGGTAAGGAGAATCTCCTTTTCGGGGTGTGCGTCGGCGATGGCGCGAAGGCAGCCGGCGCTTTGCTCCACGGTAAGCATTTCCCGGGTGAATTCACCGGCGGGACGCTTGAGGCAGTTGGACACAATCTGCCCTTCGTGGCGCCAGACGAACGAGGTTCCAAGGGTCAGGACGAGGCGGTTGGCGCTTCTCCAGAACTCCCTGGCTTCCAGGAGCTTGGCGTTTGCGTTCAACAGGAATTCTTCAGCGGCGGTGCGGGCAAATGAAGTGTGGTGTTCGAAGGAGCAGATGCGCCCTGCCCCGGCTCCCATGGGAACGCAGTCTTCCGGGCCGAAGAGGGCCTCTCCGTCGAGCCTCCTGACTGCCTGCAGAAGCGAGCCCGGATTGTACAGGGTGCCGAACGGATTGACCAGCACGTCGAATCCGGCGGCTTTCATCTTTTCCCCTATGGAGTCTGCAAAGCAGCTGCCCAGAAGGACTATGCGGTCGTTCAGGGAGAAGCGGTGCGCGAGCGGCGTCACGCTTACCTGCGAAAAGAATTTCATTTGTCTGGCGAATTTGTTATTTTTGCGAAGATATGAAAAAAATCCTCTCGGTCGCACTCCTCTTCCTTTCCTGCGCGTTTGCCAACGCACAGAAGTTCGACTGGAACGCCGGTTTCGACTACCTCTTCAACAATTACGAATACGGCATCTCCCGCTATTTCGTGGGGGAGGATTCTTACTACCCGTACCAGCACTCCCATACGCTTCACGGGGTACGTCTTACCCCGGAGGCAGGATTGCTGGTGGCGCAGTCGCCGTCCGTCTTCCACCGCCTGCGAGTGGGCATAGACGTGTTCAAGCAGATGGGGCAGGAGGTGGAGAACCTGGGCCTCTTCCGGGAGATGATCCTGTACTACAACATCGATGCATACCTTCCTGCTGGCGGGCACATCGAGGCCTGGGCTGGCTGTTTCCCGCGCAGGTTCAGCTCCGGCACCGGCTACCTCGGTCCCGTGTTCGACCTGGAAACCGCCTGGCTCGACCCGAACTTCGAGGGCTTCCTCATCAAATACAACAAGGATAAACGCCTGCGCGCGGAGCTCATCTTCGACTGGCCCGGCATGATAGGGGACGCCGCAAATCCGGACCGCCGCGAGCGTTTCCAGATACTTAGCGACGGCAGCTGGCGCTTTGCGGGGGACTTCTCCCTTGGCTGGACGGCATCGGTATATCATATGTCCCGCTCGTATGCGCACAACAACGTGGTGGACTACGACATAGTCAACCCCAGGATCGAATGGACGCCCTTCAGCTGGATGGACGACCTGCGCCTGGAACTCGGAGGCCTGTTCACATATCAGTACGACAGGGCTTCCGGCTCCGCTCCGGTGTTCCCCATGGGCCTCTGGAGCCTGCAGAGCGTAAGCAAATGGCAGGTCAGCATCACCAACCGCTTCTACTGGGGCGACGACCTCATGCCCTTCTACGATTCGTCCTTCGAGGGTGAAACTTACGGCCGCAGCCTGTATCACGCCGAGCCCGGTTTCAAGACCCTCCACGATACGCCAAGCTGGTGCGACTGGCTCACGATTGCCTACCGCCCCCGCATCTCAAAGTGGCTCAGCCTCGACTTTGCCGTCACCCTGCATGCCGGCCAGCCGGACAAAGTGCTGGGATTCGGCGTGTTCCGAGGCTCCGACCAGCGTATAGGCGTAAGCATCGACTTTGACGCCCTCCGCCCCCAGGCACGCAAACCCAAGGCATCCGCCTCAAAAGGATACATATTATGAGAAGACTCGCCGCAGCCCTCCTGCTGCTTTCGCTCCCCGTGCTTGCGTTCGCAGGCAAGCGTAACGAAATCCACATCGTCACCACGGGAGACATCCACGGTTCCTATTTCAACCGTCCGTATGTCCAGGGTGCCCGCAGCCGCACCAGCCTGATGAGCGTAAAACACTATGTGGACAGCCTACGGGCGGCGGTCGGGCCGGGCAACGTGATACTGCTTGACGCCGGCGATATCCTCCAGGGCGACAACGCCTCCTACTACTTCAACTACGTTGCGACCGGAGAGCCCCACGTCTATCCGCGCATTGCAAAATACATGGGGTACGACGCCTGCACCCTGGGCAACCACGACATAGAGACGGGGCATCCCGTTTACGACCGGGTGTATGCACAGATGACGGAGCTCGGCATCCCGTGGCTCGGCGGAAACGCGCTCAAGCCGGACGGAAGCCTGTATTTCCGGGAGTACGTGGTGCTTCGGAAGGGCGGGCGAAAGATCCTGGTGATGGGATACAACAACGCCAACATAGACCACTGGCTTGCCGAGGAGCTCTGGAGCGGCATGTCGCACCTGTCGCTCATACCATACGTCCAACAGCGGGTCGATGCCCTCCGCGCCAGCGTCAAGCCCGATGCCGTAGTCGTACTGGTGCATTCAGGCACGGGCAAGGGCGACGGGTCGGTCCTGGAGAACCAGGGGCTCGACCTCTTCGGCACCCTGCACGGGGTTGACGTCCTTATATGCGCCCATGACCATCAGCCCGCGACTTTCGAGAGTCCGCAGATGGTGATGGTTGACGGCGGCGCGCGCTGCGGCAACGTGGGACACGCGGTGCTGGGCTTCCGCTGCGGCAGGGTCTCCTCCCGCAGCGCGGAGGTTGTACGCATGAACAGGAATCTCGTTGACGAGGCCATGGTGCAGGCGTTCGACGCCGAGTTCCAGGCGGTCAAAGAGTTCACCAACCGCAAGGTGGGATCGCTCGGGGTGACGCTCCGCAGCCGCGAGGCCTATTCCGGCATGTGCCCATACATCGATATACTTCAGACCGTACAGCTCGCCGCCAGCGGGGCTGACCTTTCCCTTGCCGCGCCGCTGTCTTTCGACAGTTCCGTGCCCGCGGGCCCCGTGGTCTTCGACGACATGTTCAAGATCTATCCCTTCGAGAACCAGCTGTACGTGCTGAAGATGAGCGGACGCGAGTTCAAGGCGATGCTGGAGTACTCGTACGACAAGTGGATAACCGCACCCGGCGAGCACCTGCTGGCCATCCAGAAGAAGGCCGATGCCCGAACGGGCGCAGACAGATGGTCCTTTGTCAACCGCAGCTACAACTTCGATTCTGCCGCCGGCATAGTGTATTCGGTCGATGTGACAAGGCCGGCGGGAAGCCGCGTGTGCATAGGGTCGTTCGCCGACGGCCGCCCCTTCGACGAAGATGCCACCTACCGCGTCGCCATGACGTCCTATCGCGCCAACGGAGGCGGCTCGCTGCTTACCGACGGCGCCGGCATCCCTCACGAAGAGCTTGCCTCGCGCGTGCTGGCCAAACTCCCGGAGGTGCGCGACCTCATCTATCAGTTCATCAGGGACCACGGCACGGTGGATTCGCAGCTGATCTCCGACCGCAGCGTCCTGGGCAGCTGGAGCTTCGTACCCGAGAGTGTCGCATCTCCATTACTTGAATCTGATCTTGGCCTGCTTTTTTAGCCGCCACTGGGCCGGGGTGACTCCGGTCAGGTCACGGAACTGACGCTTGAAATTGCTTTTGTCGTTTATGCCCACGGCTTCTCCTATGAGTGCCGTGGGCGTTTTCCTGTCCCTTTTCAGCAGCAGTTTGGCCTCCTTTATGCGCACTTCCTTGCGCCATTGCAGGAAGCTCTTCCCGAAGTGCCTGCGGAAGATCCTGGACAGGTATTCCTTGTCTATCCCGAGCGCCTCCGAGACTTCGTCCAGCGTGGCGTCCTCGGTCCAGCGCCGCTCCCTGATCCACTGCCTCACTATGGCCATGGTGCGTCTCCGGCGTTCTTCGGACCGGCATGCCTTTAATTTGTTGAAGATTTTTACTTTCATGACTTTTTAGTAAATTTGTGGGTTAATTAATACAGAGCGTAAACATGTTTGACAATCTCTCGGAACGGCTTGAGCGCTCCTTCAAGATCCTGAAGGGTGAAGGTAAGATCAGCGAAATAAATATAGCAGAAACCCTTAAAGATATAAGGCGCGCCCTGCTCGACGCGGACGTAAGTTACAAGGTGGCAAAGGATTTCTGCGACAGGGTAAAGCAGAAAGCCCTCGGCAGCAACGTGCTCACGGCAGTGAAGCCCCAGCAGATGATGGTCAAGATCGTGCACGACGAGCTCGCCGATTTCATGGGCTCGGAGCATGCGGAACTTAACCTCAAGGGCTCTCCTGCGGTCATACTCGTTGCCGGTCTGAACGGTTCCGGTAAGACTACCCTGAGCGGCAAGCTCGCCCTTCATCTCAAGAGCAAGAAGGGCCGCAAGGTGCTGCTCGCCGCATGCGACACCTTCCGTCCCGCCGCCATAGACCAGCTCAAGACGCTGGCGGAGCAGGTCGGCGTGCCGGTCTATTCGGAAGAAGGGGAGAAGGATCCCGTGAAGGTCGCCCGGGGAGCCGTCGCCAAGGCACGTGCTGAGGGCTTCAACGTGGTGATTGTCGATACCGCCGGCCGTCTCGTGGTGGACCAGGAACTCATGCAGGAGATCCGTACGCTCCACAGCGCCCTGCAGCCCGACGAAAGCCTCTTCGTGGTTGACGCCATGACGGGCCAGGACGCAGTGGAAAGCGCCAGGGCCTTCAACGAGGCCATAGACTACGACGGCGTAGTGCTCACCAAGATGGACGGAGACACCCGCGGCGGCGCCGCCCTTTCCATAAAGGCGGTAACCGGCAAGCCCATCAAGTTCGTGAGCACCGGAGAGAAGATGGAGGCGCTGGACGTGTTCTATCCCGCCCGCGTGGCAGACCGCATACTCGGCATGGGCGACGTGGTCTCCCTGGTAGAGAAAGCGCAGGAACAGTTCGACGAGAAACAGGCTCGCGAACTGCATAAGAAGATAGCCCGCAACCAGTTCACTTTCAATGACTTCTATGAGCAGATAAAGCAGGTGCAGAAGATGGGTTCCGCAAAGGATCTCATGGGCATGCTGCCTGGCATGGACAAGGCGCTCAAAGACGTGGACATACCGGAAGACGCCTTCAAGCCTACAGAAGCCATAATACAGTCCATGACCCCTTACGAGAAGGAGCATCCCGAGTGCCTCAACGGCTCTCGCCGCCAGCGCATCGCCCGCGGTTCCGGCACCTCCCTCGCAGACGTCAACAAGCTCATCAAGCAGTTCGAGCAGACCCGCAAGATGATGAAGATGGCCATGGACGGTTCCCTGAGGCAACGTCTTAAGGGCTGGCGTTAGGAATTGCAAAAATAAATTATTATTTTTGTGAACTTATGGGATTGTTCAACCGCAGCGTAAAAGTGTCGTCCAGCGGCCTTCTCGAGGGGAGGACGGACTGGCATTGCCACATCCTTCCGGGTGTGGACGACGGCTTCCGGAATATGGAAGACTCGCTTGCGGCCCTGGCCCTCTACGAGAAGGCCGGCATCCGTGAGGTATGGCTCACACCCCACGTGATGGAAGACATGCCCAACAGCACATCATCCCTGCGCCAGCGTTTTACAGACCTCCAGGTCGCCTACGGCGGCAGGCTGCGCCTTCACCTGGCATCGGAGAACATGATGGACCAGCTCTTTGACGATCGCCTGCAGGAAGGGGACCTTCTGCCCCTGCCGGAAAAGCGCCTCCTGGTGGAGACGTCCTACTTCAATCCTCCCATGGACATGGACGCCATTCTCCAGGCCGTCAAGTCCAAAGGATTCTTCCCCCTCCTCGCCCATCCGGAAAGGTACATGTACATGGATTGGAAGCGTTATGAGGAGCTGAAGGCGAACGGAATAGAGTTTCAGTTGAATATAACCTCCCTCACGGGAGCATACGGTTCCGAGGTCAAGGCCAAGGCTGAGAAGATGCTCCAGGCGGGGATGTACAACTATAGCGGAACGGACCTTCACAGGCTCAGCTCCTTCGAGCACCTGCTGGAGGCGGATATCCGCAAGAAATACCTCGCCCTCATCCCGTAAGGGGAGGGACCGAAGCCGGCCTGCAAAGGCCTCAGCGCCCGCATCCAAGGATGTGACAGGCGGGGACGAAGTCGTAATTCAATTCACACGATATGCGTAAAAAACTCATTCTGATGCTGGTGGCGTTCCTCACTGTAGGCGCGCTGTCAGCCTACGCGCAGATGTCCGACGAGCAGATCATCACCTACATCACGGAAGGTATGTCCGCCGGCAAGACTGAGCGCCAGATCGGCACGGAACTGCTTGCCAAGGGTGTCACCACATCCCAGCTGCAGCGCCTTTTCAAGGCCTACAAGAGCGGCAACCTCAACATGGCCGACACCAACGTCATGCCGTCCAACAAGCTGGGCACCACCTCCAAGGAGCGCAAGAGCGCGGCCGACGAGGAGGACGATCCCTCCATGCAGGACATGAACGTTTCCGACGGCTCCATGACCAGCAAGCTCAAGAAGAAGACCGCCGAGGTGGAAGGGGAGGAAGTGGAAGATACGCCGGAGGAGAGCATCAACCCCCTGCTCGACGACGAGGGGAACAAGATCATCTACGACCACAAGATCTTCTCGGCCAAAACCCTGTCCTTCGAACCCAACGTGAACGTAGCGACCCCCGAGGACTACGTGCTGGGCCCCGGCGACGAGGTCATAATAGACATCTGGGGCGTGAACGAGGCCAACATCACCCAGAAGATTTCTCCGGAGGGCTTCGTTGTCATCTCGCAGGTCGGACGCATCAGCCTCTCGGGCCTCACCGTAAAGGAGGCGACCGGCAAGATGAAGAGCGCGCTGGGCAAGATCTATTCTTCCCTGCGCAGCGGCGGCTCCCACATGAGCCTTACGCTCGGCGACCTCCGTACAATCCAGGTGAACGTTATGGGAGAGGTCGAGATTCCCGGCACATTCCGCCTTTCGTCCTTCACGACGCTGTTCAACGCCCTCTACAGGGCCGGTGGCGTCACCCCGGTGGGCTCGCTGCGTAACATACGCGTGGTGCGCGGCGGGGAAGAGTACGCGAAGGTCGATGCATACGAGTACATCTTCAACGGCAAGCTAGACCTTAACGTGCCGCTCAAGGAGGGCGACGTCATAGTCGTTCCCCCGTATGAGGCCCTAGTCAGCGTCACCGGCGCCATCAAGCGCCCCATGTTCTACGAGATGAAGGAAGGCGAAAGCGTGGGCAAGCTCATCAGCTACGCCGGCGGTTTCACGGGAAATGCCTACAGGGGTGAGCTCGGCGTGGAACGCAACGACGGCCGCACCAACACCATGTACACTGTGTCTTCGGAAAGGTTCGATTCCTTCGGCCTGCAGGACGGAGACGCAGTGATGGTCAGCGGCAGCGAGGTGGAGGTATTTACCAACCGCGTGGAAATCAAGGGCGCCGTATATCGTCCCGGCAAGTTCGAGATCGGCGGGGATATAGTTACAGTCGGCCAGCTTGTGGAGCACGCAGGCGGCGTTATGGAAGACGCATTCCTTTCCCGCGCGCAGATTATCCGCGAAAAGGCGGACCGCTCGCTC
>JAFZLQ010000087.1 GCA_017551425.1 Bacteroidales bacterium
CTTGTCGGGGCCCTGGTGTACTGCTTCTCCGACACCTTCTGGTTCAGCGCGGTGGAGGGCGAAGTGTATGCCATGTCCAGCCTCTTCACGGCCATGGTCTTCTGGGCCATGACCAGATGGTACGACACCGCCGACACCCCGCATGCGGACCGCTGGATAGTGCTGATCGCCTTCCTGATGGGCCTGAGCATAGGTGTGCACCTGCTCAACCTCCTGGCGATCCCGGCCCTCGTGTTCATGTTCTACTACCGCCGCCGCGAGAACGAGCCGTTCACGTTCTGGCAGCTTGTCAAGATCTTCCTCGTGGGAGTCGCCATCCTGGCGCTGATCCTCTTCATCATAATCCCGCTGCTGCCCAAGTTCGCGGCCTATGTCGACCTCTTCTTCGTGAACAGCCTCGGCCTGCCGTACAACACCGGCGCCGCGTTCTTCCTGGTGGCCGTGCTCGCCCTGTGCTTCTGGGGCGTCATCGCCACGCTCAAGAAAGAGAAGGTGTTCTGGAACACAGCGCTCCTGTGCCTCACTTCCATCATCATCGGCTTCTCCATCTTCAGCATAGACATCATCCGCTCCTGCGCGAAAACCCCCACCAACGAGTATCAGCCCGACAACGCTTTCACGCTGGTGCGCTATCTCTCGCGCGAGCAGTACGGCAGCACCCCGCTGATTTACGGCCAGTATTACGGCGCAAAATGGGATCTCAAGCAGACCAAGTACTGGGCTCCGGTTAACGGAAAGTACAAGCATGTCGACGGCCCCGTGGTGGCCAAATACGACTCCCAGAACAAGATGCTGTTCCCGCGCATGTGGAGCGACGGAGGCGGAGATTATGAAAGGGTAAAGGCCTTCTACGAAGTCTACACCCAGGGCAAAGGCCGCAGGATAAGCGGCGCCAGGGCCCCCAAGCCCACCATGGGCGCCAATCTGGCATATTTCTTCGACTACCAGCTCAACTGGATGTACTGGCGCTACTTCATGTGGAACTTCGTGGGCCGTCAGAACGACGTCCACAGCCCCAATCCCGGCAACATCTTCTTCGGCAACTGGGAGAGCGGCGTCAGGTTCATCGACGAATGGCGCCTCGGCGACCAGTCCGGCGCCCCCGATGTGCTCAAGAACAACGGCGGCAAGAACCACTACTTCTTCCTGCCCCTGCTGCTCGGCCTGCTCGGGCTCTGCTTCCAGTTCGGCAAGGACAAACGGGGCTCGTGGCTTACCTTCCTGATGTTCTTCATGACGGGCATAGCCATCGTCATCTACCTCAACCAGCCGCCCTACCAGGTGCGTGAAAGGGACTACGCCTACGCGGGCTCCTTCTATTTCTTCAGCGTGTGGTGCGGCCTGGCAGTGGCGGCCCTCTACGAGCTGATTGTCGATCTGCTCAAGGGCAGGGGAGAAGTGCCGGCGGCAGCTGCCGTAACCGTAGCCTGCCTGCTTGTTCCCGCCCTCATGGGCGCCCAGAACTGGGACGATCACGACCGCTCGAACCGCAAGACCGCTGCCGAGCTGGGGTACAACTACCTGAATTCCGTCGGCACCCAGGGCATACTGGTGACCCACGGCGACAACGACACTTTCCCCCTCTGGTACGACCAGGAAGTTGAGGAAGTCCGTCCCGACATCCGCGTGGTGAACACCTCCCTGCTCGGCACCGACTGGCACATCGACCAGATGAAATGGGCCTGCAACGACAGCAAGCCCCTTCCGCTCACGGTCGGCCCCGACCAGTACCTGTACGGCACCAACGAATACGTCTACATAGTCGACAACCGCAACGAAGTGATGCCCATCAAGGACGTCATGGCCATCTTCAAGCATCCGCAGATCAAGGTGGAAGTGGGCAGCGGCCGCAGGGTGGACTACATCCCCTCGCGCAGGATATCAGTGCCGGTCAACAAGGAGAATGTCATAAAGTACGGCATCGTGGATGCGAAGTACGCGGATCAGATTCCCGATTCCATCATCCTCGAAATCCCTGCAAACAAGGAATACATCGACAAGCCCGAGCTGTTCATGCTCGACCTGCTCAGCAACTACGAATGGGACAGGCCCATCAATCTTCTCAGCTATGGAGGCGACCTCAAGATGGGAATCAAGGACTATCTGGAATTCCAGGGCTTCTCGTACAAGTTCGTCCCCATCAAGAACAAGCCGACTTCGGCTGAGCCCGGTTTCGTGGAAACCGACGTGCTGTACCGCCTCATGACCGAAACCTACAAGTGGGACGCCATCATGAAGGACGGCTACTTCGTCGACTACCAGAACTATTACACCTTCATGGGTGTGATGTCCCTCAGGGGCATGTTCGTCACGTCGGCCCTCGCCTTCATGAGGGCAGGGGAGAAAGACCGCGCCGTCGAGATGCTGGACAAGTGCCAGGAGGTCACCCGCCGCTACCCGCTCAGCGTCATTCCGCTTGGCTTCCAGGTGAATGACTACATGGTGGTGAGGATGGTGGATCTGTACTACCAGCTCGGCGAGGTGGAAAAGGCCCGCAAGCTCGGCACCGAGATGAGCCTGGAGCTGCTGAACTGCGCAAGGTTCTTCCTGGAGTTCTACTCGTACGGGAAGGATGAATTCGAAGACAGCGCCAACTATCTCGCGTTCCTCGCGGACGCCTTCAGGTCCGGCGGCGACGAAGAACTCGGCACAGCCGCCATGAACGGGCTGTCTGAGCTGATTAAGCTTGCGTCCGAGAATATGAAATAGGAACTTAGAGTTCCAATCTCACATAAATACTAAGCGGGAGGGCTTTGCCGAATTTATCATTTAAGGCGAGCTCTCCGCTTTTTATGTGGGCGGCGCGGTCGCGGATGCCGAAGGCTTCGCCGACTACGGTTTCGCCGAGGGCGGCGCTGTAGCCGTTGC
>JAFZLQ010000002.1 GCA_017551425.1 Bacteroidales bacterium
GAAGATATCGACAATCTCCTGGCGCACTATGCTGACCGGATGGCGCGAGCCGAGGGGGTAGGGGTCTCCGGGCATGGAGAGATCCTGCCTGGGTGCGCCGTCCGTGCCTTCGTCGCCGACGGTGCCTTTGAGCTCCTCGATACGGGCCTGGGCCTTCTGCTTGAGCTCGTTGAGAACCTTGCCGAATTCTGCCTTCTGCGCCTTGTCTATGGTGCGGAACTCGTCGAAGAGCGCGGTGATTTCACCTTTCTTTCCGAGCAGGCGAACGCGGAGTTCTTCAACTTCCTTGGCGGTCTTGCACTTGATTCCTTCGAGCGACGCGGCAATGCGGTCTATGTCTTCTCTTTTCATTGCTTGTTCTTTTTGGCGGCGCGCTTATCCCTTGCCTTCTTGTCCCGGGCTGCGCCTGACTTTTCGTATTTGACCCACTGGGTTTCATCGAACACCTTGTGGAAGGACTGGTATATCTGCTCCATCCACTTGTCCTGGACGTCGTAGTAAATATCTGAGTTTGAAACCTTTGCGTTTGACAGTTCGGAATACTCCTTCTGCAGGGCGGCATAGTCGTGGGTGAGGATGCTGTCCACATAGAATACCTGCCAGTCCTCGAGGTCCAGGAGGGCGGACAGGTGGTCTATCTGCTTCTCTATGGCCTCGTAGAACTCTTTCTCGCGCTCTTTTTCCGACTTCTGCTGCTGCGCAAGGCACAGTACCGGCAGAAGGGAAAGCGCAAGTATGACGGCAAACTTTTTCATACAGGCCACAAAGTTAGAAAAAAAACGCTTTATCGCACCTCCAATATCGCACCGTTGTCGCGGGCGACCGCGGCTTTCCAGCGCTCGGTGTAGCCGGGCTGGGTGAGCCCCTCGGGAATGCCGGGGGAGTATTTGGTATGCAGGAAGTTGCCGTCGGCGTCCTGGGCCTTCACATTGCCGTCGATGAATTTGACGGTGAGGGTTTCCTCGAGCTCCACCCATTTGGCGAACTGCTCCTGGGCGTGTCCGACGCTGAAGGAGGTGAGTTTCTTGAGCAGCTTGCGCACCGCGCGTTTCGAGCCCTTGCCATAGACTTTGAGCATCTGCTGGTCGAACTGGGACACCTCAGTCATCATGCGGTTCTCGTACGCGTTCACTTCTGCGCGCACCACAGGCTCCATTGCGTCGTACATCCTGTAGCATGCGTTGGTCACGCGGTTGTTGATCCAGAATTGGGACGTCGGGCTGTAGTGCAGCAGGTCTCCGTTCCCCTCGCGCACGCATTCCGGCACCTTCTTGGTGTTGACGTAAATGGGTGTGAGATAGGAGGTTGCGGCATCGTCGCAGCCGAACCAGAGGAGGCTTCCGATCTCGTCGGGGAGCCATCCTCGGGCCTGGCCGACGAACCAGAACCCCGTTTGCTGGGTGGCGATGGCGCGCTCGTTCACGTAGGTCTTTCCGTCCACCTTGAAGTTCATCGGACGCCACCTGTATGGGCAGGCGTTGCCGCCGGCGCCAATATCAACACGCATGTCCATGGGCGTACCCTCGAAGTGGTCGCGCATTACGTCGGCGATGTCTTTTACGCTGAGTTTGCGGGACGGTTTGACGAAAAGGGGCATCTCGCCGGCCAGGTCGTACCCCATGGCATAGTCGAGCCAGTCGGAGGCGGGGCGGGTGACCTCGGCGCCGTCCTGCTCGTAGGTGAAGCTGCCGTCGCAAAGTATGTTGAAGGCTGACCAGGCACGGGCGTCGCAGGCGCGGGCACCGCCGAAGTCGAGCGGATTGTAAGCGTCGCGGAAGCTGAAGTCCTCGTCGGAGCCGCTGTACCAGCCCTTGCTGCGGGCGAATTCGGCCACGTCGGGAGCGTACATGCAGTTCTCAGGGTCGTTCCAGGGGAAACGGGTAATGCGGCACTGGTTGGCGTGCGCGCAGATGTATCCGTCGGGGATGCGGCGGGCCACCCAGACTATGCCCTTGTTGTCGGAACCCTTGCCCACGAGGTCCATCACCCAGGCCTCTTTGGGGTCTGCGATGCTGAAGCTCTCGCCCTCTGAAGGATAGCCGTATCCGTTGGCCAGAGACACTATTGTTTCTATGGCCTCACGTGCGGAGGATGCCCTCTGCAGGGCGATGTAAATCAGTGAGCCATAGTCCATTATGCCGTTGGTATCGACCTGCTCTTCGCGGCCGCCCCAGGTGGTTTCCCCTATGATGAGCTGGCGGACGTTCATGTTGCCCACGGTCTGCCAGGTGCGTTCAGCCTGGGCGATGCGGCCCGTCGGGCGTGCGGTGTCCCACTCGGTTATGTCCAGCCACGAGCCCGCCTTCCACTTTCCGCCCGGGCGGAAGTAAAGCTCGCCGTAGAGCCAGTGGGAGTCGGCGGCGTAGGAAACCATGGCGGAGCCGTCTATGCTGGCCCCGGGGCTGACTATGACGTTTGTGCATGCGTCCGCCCTGAATGAGAGCGCGAGGACGGCCACTGCGGCGGCAAGGAAATAGCGTTTGTTTATCATAAGTAGGGATGTTAATTCACGGGAATGCTTACGTAATCCTTCAGTTCGCCCCAGGCGTACTCGACCGAAATGGGAACAAGCAGGGTGGAGCCGGACAGATCTGTGGTGTTATTGGCGAAAGCAAGGACATACTCGCCAAGTTTATCGGCAGTTTCGATGTCTAATGTGTTGGTGGGGAGGCTGGCATAAGCATTGTCTTTCTTTGCCAGCCAGATCCTCGCACTGATGCTGGCGCTCTTGAGGTCCTGTCTGGTACCGGAGCGCTCTACAAGAATGTTGTCAATATCAACCGTAATACGCCTGACTCCGTAATAACCATACCATTCTACCGTGGGGTTTGCCGCGTCCGGATAGTAAGCCGGCCTGTATTCATCGTACAAGGAATTATATACGAACAACGGGAAGCCGGTATAATAGTAAGTAGGATTCCAGTCGTACAGACTGAACAATCTGCCTATCGGAACGGTTTCGCCCATGGGCATCCCCTCGTGGAAGGAAACGTCTGCGGAAGTCAACATGTACAGGGGGCGGAGGAATCTCAGGTTGATTATTTCTTCTCCCAGCAGGATACGGCAGCCGGAAGCGTCATCTGTGGAATAGGCCGCCAGGCGCACCTTGCAGTACAGTTTCTCGGAAACATTGTAAGCCGTTGACGGGTACATATTGAGAAGGGCCTTGGAGATGTAGTCCGGATCGTCGTCGGGCAGGGACCCGTTCCCGGGAGCGTGGTTCGGGTGCACAAAAGTCATCAAACCGGTTTGGGGATCCAGGGTTACAACAGGGTCGTTAACCGTGGTCATGCCTGCGTGATCATATCCGGTGCCGACCGGGTAAGTGCTTTGGTAATAGAGAGTTGAACCGTCCTGGGAGACCTTCCATCTTTTCGAACCTGTTCCAAAGGGATTTGCGATTGCAGGCTGCTGGGCCTGAGGGGCGAAGGTCCATTCAATTACAACGTTTCCGGAGACAGCAGGGCTCAGCTGAATGGTGTGGTATACCCAGTCGTCGGTAAGGAGTTTGTCAAAGACGGTGACGTCGGTGTTCCCGATAGCGTTTCGGCGCCACTGGTCAGGGACACGTACGTTGCGGCGTACCGTATTGTTGTAGCCGTCTATGTCATTGAACCAATACGTCGGATTGTGCTGGAGAAGCTGGACGGAAGCATCGTTGTCAAGCTTGATCTTGAAGCCAAGCATGAAATGAGTATAGTTGTGGTAAAAATGGGCGTAGAGGGTAACGGTCTTGCCGTTGAGGACACGGAGCTGGTCCTTCTGGGCCTTTGTCAAAGATATCCGGAAGCAGTCGTTTGCAGTGCTGCCCGGGTCGTTAGGACTATAACCGGCATCAGGAACAAAAGTAATGGTGCCGTATTTGAAATCGGAATTCACGTCGCTGTTGTCCAGCCTTTCGGCGGTGTAGTCGCTTTCGGAACGACCGGACCTGCCGTTCTTCAGGATATACGTCTCGAGTACGTAAACCGATGGATTGGTGGTAACAGGATTTGTCTTTTTGAGCTCGGGAATGTAATACTTGCGGAAGTAAGCGTAGTCCATGGCCAGGTAATCTTCAAGAGTCACCAGGCTCCCGGCTTCAACAGACAAATTGTCTTCGTTGCAGGTATAAGGTATTCTGGTGCTGGAAAGATCCGATACTACAAACCCGTAATAATCAGGCTCGATAACCGGTTCTACATAATCTTCCCAGTTGGCGGCGTTGCCGAGACCGACCATCCTGGGCTTGCCGCTGTTGGAAACGGTACTTATACTGTTTCCTGTAGTCTGGACTTTGACAAGATTGTCGGAGCTGTCATATCCCAATATGGTAATGCCCTGTTTGAAATTGACAGGCAGGATCGATACAAAGAAATCCCGGCTTTGCCCGGAGGTGATCACGGTAACAGTCTTCGATCCCTGGGAAGGCGCCGCAACCAGGAGGGTTCCGTTCGAATATGCAAGATCAAGTAAACCTGAACTGGCAGTGATTGTTTCATCGTTGTTTCCGCGGATGACCACTTTGGAAACACCGGGCGCAGAAGTGAACCTGAGGATACCGGTGACATTGAGGAAATGCATGTCCGGGTCGAAGACGTCGGTCTTGAATGCAGCGCAGGCATGAGCGTCGGAGAAAGACGTGTATGACTGGACATCGAGCGCAGGGCTTTGTATGCGCATCTTGTCCGCTCCGCTCCCGGAGTCGTCTATCACCCCTCCGTAAACGGCGTATATGTAATTGTCGTCGGGGCTGCTCAGGTAGATTGTTACGCTTGCCGAGCCGCCATCCACGTTTACATCTGCGGTTTTGACGCCGCCGGATCCGGTATAATACATTATCCGGTCTCCGTCTGCCCAGTTAACGTCCGCCTTGCCGTTCTCCGGGCTGGAAAGGACTGT
This sequence comes from Bacteroidales bacterium, assembly GCA_017551425.1. The sequence continues at coordinate 4,882 of JAFZLQ010000002.1, forward strand.
CTTGACTTCCGGGTCGAAGGACAGCCGGTACGTCATTTCGGTAATGGAAGGACCCTCGTTTTCTTCTTTGGTGGTGCAGGATACCGCCGCCGCTGCCGCGATGAGCAGGATGGCCAATGAAATAAGATGCTTTCTCATAACCGTCATGCTTTTTCTGTCCAATCCACTTCTTCGTACTCGTACGAATCTATGTCCGTTGAATAGCAGAGCAAGTCCGCCTCAGGATAGTCCGCCCAGCAGGTACGGGGCTCGGTGTAAGGTCGTTTGTCTTTCATATCGGAATACTCAGATTCCACAAAGATACGTCATTCTGCATTGAAATCAAACCCTGACAATTTGTCACTGGAATAAAACTTGACCGAACTGAATACGGTCGGTTGAGATCCTTCGTCGGGCTCCGCCCTCCTCAGGATGACAGAAGGGACGTCGCCGCCACCTGCCGCTTGCTGGTCGCCGCCACCTGCCGCTTGCCGGTCGCCGCCACCTGCCGCTTGCTGGTCGCCGCCACCTGTCGCTTGCCGGTCGCCGCCACCTGTTGACACCAGGGCGCTTTTCTGTCATTCTGAGCGCAGCGAAGAATCTACTCCACCGGCCAGGAGGAAACAATTATGGAAAACAAGTATGAATTTTTAAGCAAGTACGCGGTCGACCTCAACGCGGCGGCCGCATCCGGAAAACTCGACCCGGTCATAGGCCGGGACGACGAGATACGAAGGGTCCTGCAGATACTGTCCCGCAGGACCAAGAACAACCCCATCCTGGTGGGCGAGCCCGGTGTGGGCAAGACCGCCATCTCCGAGGGCATCGCCACCAAGATAGTGAACGGCGAGGTGCCCGAAAACCTCAAGAGCCGCAAGGTCTATTCGCTTGATATGGGCGCACTTATAGCAGGCGCAAAGTATCAGGGCGAGTTCGAGGAGAGGCTCAAGGGAGTAGTTAAGGAGGTAGTCGATTCCGCCGGCGAAATCATCCTTTTCATCGACGAAATCCATACCCTCGTGGGCGCAGGGCGCACCAGCGGCGCCATGGACGCATCCAACATCCTCAAGCCGGCTCTGGCCCGAGGCGAGCTCCGCACAATCGGCAGCACCACGCTGGAGGAATACCAGAAATACTTCGAGCAGGACAAGGCCCTCGAACGCCGTTTCCAGAAGGTAATGGTGGACGAACCCTCGCCCGCAGAGAGCATCGCCATACTCCGTGGCCTGAAGGAGCGGTACGAGAACCACCACAAGGTGAGCATCGAGGACGACGCCCTCATCGCCGCAGTCAACCTCAGCCACCGCTACATCAGCAACCGTTTCCTGCCGGACAAGGCCATCGACCTTGTTGACGAGGCCGCCAGCAAGCTGCGCCTGGAGATGAATTCCGTCCCCGAGCCAATCGACGACCTCAACGCCCGCATACGGCAGCTGGAAATCGAGAAGGAGGCTATCAAGCGCGAGGGCACGTCGCTCAAGAGCGAGAAGATAGACACCGAACTCGCCGCCGCCAAGGAGCAGAAAGCGGGGCTGGAGAAGCGCTGGAACGAGGAGAAGGGCATCGTGACCGAGCTCAACAACCTCCGCCAGCAGATAGAGGACCTCAAGCGCGAGGCGGCCACGGCGGAACGCAGCGGCGACTACGGCAAGGTGGCGGAAATCCGTTACGGCAAGCTCGCCGGAGCGCAGCAGCGCCTGAAGGAACTTGCCGACAGGCAGGCCGCCATCAAGGACCCCATCATCACCGAGGCCGTCACCCCTACCGACATCGCAGAGATTGTGGCCCGCTGGACCGGAATCCCCGTCGGGCGCCTTCTGGAGAGCGAAAAGGAGAAGCTCCTGCGCATGGAGGAGCAGCTGCACAAGCGCGTCGTCGGCCAGGACAAGGCCATTGAGGCCGTCTCCGACGCCGTCCGCCGCAGCCGTGCGGGCCTGAGCAACGAGCACCGTCCCATCGGCAGCTTCCTCTTCCTTGGGCAGACCGGCGTGGGCAAGACCGAACTCGCCAAGGCTCTGGCGGAGTTCCTCTTCAACGACGAGTCCATGATGACCCGTATCGACATGAGCGAGTACCAGGAGGCCCATACCGTCTCGCGTCTGGTGGGCGCGCCTCCGGGATACGTGGGTTACGACGAGGGCGGCCAGCTTACCGAGGCCGTGCGCCGCAAGCCGTATTCCGTGGTGCTGCTGGACGAGATAGAAAAGGCGCACTCCGACGTCTTCAACACGCTCCTGCAGGTGTTGGACGACGGCCGGCTCACCGACAACAAAGGCCGCACCGTGGACTTCAAGAACACCATCCTCATCATGACCTCCAACCTCAAGGAGGAGGAACTGAGGCTGCGGATGCGTCCGGAGTTCATCAACCGTATAGATGAAATAGTGAAGTTCGATGCCCTGACTAAGGACGATATCAGGCAGATCGTACGCATACAGATGTCGCTGCTGCAGAAGAAGCTGGAGGACGATTCCGTGATGCTGGAATACACCCCTGCATTCGAGGATTACGCAGTCGAGAACGGCTACGACCCCGACTTCGGCGCCCGTCCCGTCAAGAGGCTCATCCAGCGCGAGCTGGTCAACCGCCTCGCCCGCGAGATCCTGGAGGGCCGCATCCACAAGGGCTCGGCCATCAGGGTCGATGCCGACGGCGGAAACATAGTTATCAGGCAGTAACCGTTCACCTCGGTCCAAAAGATGGACCGACGGGCACGATTCAGGCCTTTTTTGTTCACCTCGGTCCAGTCTTTGGACCGAGGTGAACGCTATTATTCTCCGAAGATTTCTGCGAGCTTGGCGCCGAGGGCGTTACCGCGTACTATTGCCGGCTGTAGATCTTGAAACGCCAGGTGACGCCGATGTCGAAATTGTGGACCTTGTCGTGGTTGTCGCCGAAGTAGGCGGCATGGAGACGGAGGTTGTCTGTTCCGAGAGGGAAGAATTCCAGGCCGGCGCCGTAGTAGAAGTAGTCGTTGCCGGCGGGGAGCACGAGGTCATACGAGACTCCGTCCGGACCGATGTTGGAGGCATCGTTGTACTCGTATCCGACCTTGGTGCAGATATTCCATTTGCCGAGGGTCAGGATGGCCTTGAGGATGCAGCTCCAGTCTGAAAGCAGATTCTTCTGCCCGAATGCGAAACGGTCCACGAAGTCGAAATCGACCACCAGGTTCCCCATGGGGAATTTGTTGCCGAGGACTATCCAGTTCATCTTGCGGTGAAGCTCGTCCTCAACCAGGTTGTAGCTCCAGATGGTCTTCCAGAACGGCAGGACGTGGCCGTTCCAGTAGAGGTTGTATGAATACGAATCCTGCGTGCCGAGGGAAATGGGCGAAGGGCAGAACTGGACGGAAACCGCCTGGCCGGCGGCGGGCTCGAAGGTGGCGCTCACGCCGAACGCATAGTACTGGTAGAACCTGCTTGTGAAGGCGCCGTAGTAATAAACGTCGATAGGGGCCGAATCCACCTCGTACCCTCCCACCATGATGGGATGTTTGCCGAAGGTGAAGGACCACCGGTCGGCGGCCTGCCACTTGAGCCAGAGGAAGTCGGTTGCGTTGAAGGGGTTGTCTTCGATGATGCCCTTGTTCATGCGCTGGCGGATGCGGAACGTCAGCCTGTCCGACAGCTGGCCTGACATGTGTATGTTGAAGTAATCGCCCTGGAAATGCGTATCGTACACTCCGTCAGTGGTTTGCTGGTGGAAAGTGGCGCGGGTGTCGACCCAGATGCTGTCTATGTGGGTCTTCTGGGCAAAGGCCAGGGCGCTTGCGAACAGGCAAAGCGCAATGATGTACAGTTTCTTCATACGGACCGCAAAGATGGGGATTTTCTACCAATAAAAAAAACTATATTTGCAACATGAAAATCAGACACATACTCGCAGCAGCCGCGCTGCTCCTCATCGCATCCTGCACCAGCGGCAAAACCAACTTCAAGATTCTGGTCACTGACGCCGAAGGAACTGTCGTCAACGTAATCGACATGCTCTCCGGAGAAACAATCGCCACCGGTTCCGGGGACGAGATGCAACTGGTGGGCAAGGCCGCCAGAAATGCAATCCTGGCCATCCAGAAAGAAAACGACGACTGGCAGACCCTCGTGTTCAACGACGGCAAGCCCATCGAGCTGAATATCAGCAACCACGGCATCAAGGCCTCCGAACTCAACGAGAAGGTCACCGAGGTGGATCTCGACCTCTTCAACCGCGTGGAGCTGATAAACAGCTTCATGGAGGGTATGGACAATCTCGACCCCGCGGAGAGAATCACCAAGAGCGCGCTAGTGCAGTCTTATATCGACGAATACTTCAACGCGTACAAGAACCTCCTGGCGGACAACCGGGACAATCTTCTTCCCGTAGCGTTCATGCCGGCCATCTTCTCCTACCTTGAAGATGAAGACCTCGAGGGCCAGTTCGAACCTTCGTTCGCTTATTCCAAGCATCCTTACACGCTCAAATACAAGCAGTTGGCAGAAGACCGCAGGGCCGCCGAACAAGAGGAGGAGGCTGCCGCACAGAAGATTGTCGGCACCAGATTCATCGACATCGAGGAGGCCGACGTCAACGGCAAGATGCACAGGCTCAGCGAGTACGTAGGTACCGGCAACTGGGTGCTGATAGATTTCTGGGCCTCATGGTGCGGTCCCTGCCGCAGGGAGATGCCCAACGTGGTGGCCGCATACAAGAAGTATCACTCCAAAGGGTTCGATATCGTAGGCCTCTCGTTCGACAAGGAGAAAGAGCCCTGGGTCAAGGCCATCGCCGATCTCGACATGCCCTGGCACCACCTTTCAGACCTCCAGTACTGGCAGAGCCTCGCCGCCAAGACCTACGAGATCCATTCCATCCCCTCCAGCCTGCTGGTAGATCCCGAGGGAACCATAGTCGCCCGCGACCTCCGCGGTAACGCCCTCGGCGCCAAACTCGCAGAGATCTTCGGAGAATAACCGGGATATCCCTTCAGTCCCCTTCGGGACCGCAAAAAGCCGACGCGGAAGCGCCGGCTTTTTGTGGTCCCTGCAGGGCATGATCCTGCGACTCCCTGATTATGAGTCAGGTGCTCTAACCAACTGAGCTAAGGGACCGGAGATTCCCGATCAGGTCGGGAATGACGATGCAAAGATAGCAAAAAATACTATCCTATCACACCTTGATCTCTACTTCTACACCGGAGGGCAGCTCGAGCTTCATGAGGGCGTCAACGGTCTTTGCGTTGCTGTCCTCGATGTCGAGAAGCCTGCGGTAAGAATCGAGCTCGAACTGCTCGCGGGCCTTCTTGTTGACGAAGGTCGAGCGGTTGACGGTGAAGATCTTCTTGTTGGTGGGCAGAGGAATAGGACCATTCACTTTCGCGCCTGTTGATTTCACCGTGTCAACGATCTTGGCGGCGGACTTGTCCACCAGCATGTGATCGAAAGACTTGAGTTTAATTCTGATTTTCTGGCTCATATTGTTTGATTTTTGTGTTGCTTAAACATTATTCGTCATACGGGATGTAGCGGTATCCGCTCTTCTCGACGATATCCTTTGCCATAGGCGCCGGAACTTCGGCGTAATGGTTGAAGGACATCGTACTCGAAGCACGGCCGGACGAAAGGGTACGGAGCACCGTAACGTAACCGAACTGCTCTGCAAGGGGGACGAAGGCCTTGATTATGCGCACACCGCCAGTGGTGGTGTCCATCGCGGTAATCTGGCCGCGGCGGCGGTTGAGGTCGCCGACTATTTCTCCCATGTACTCCTCGGGAGTAACCACCTCCAGGTCCATGATGGGCTCCAGGAGGATGGGCTTGCACTTGCGGTACGCGTTGCGGAATGCCAGACGCGCCGCAATCTCGAATGACAGTTGATCAGAATCGACCGGATGATAAGAACCGTCCAGCAGGGTGACCTTGAGAGACTGGACCTCGTAGCCGGCCAGCGCTCCATTGAGCATCGCCGACTCGAATCCCTTCTCTACGCTCGGTATGAACTCCTTGGGGATATTGCCTCCCTTGACCTCGCTTGTGAACTGCAGGCCGTTGACCCCCTCGTCTGCGGGACCGATCTCCACCAGGATGTCGGCAAACTTGCCGCGGCCGCCCGTCTGCTTGCGGAAGACCTCGTGATGCTGTACGCTCGCGGTAACGGCTTCCTTGTAGTTGACATGGGGGGCGCCCTGGTTGATCTCCACGCCGAATTCACGGCGCAGACGGTCCACTATGATATCGAGGTGAAGCTCGCCCATGCCGCTGATGACGGTCTGGCCGGTCTCGTTGTCGGACTTGACGGAGAACGTCGGGTCCTCTTCCGCCAGCTTGGACAGGGCGACTCCGAGCTTGTCGAGGTCGTTCTGTGTCTTGGGCTCCACGGCGATTCCGATAACGGGATCGGGGAAGGTCATGGACTCAAGCGCGTAGCGGTGGCTTTCTGCGCACACGGTGTCTCCTGTGCGGAGATCCTTGAAGCCGACGGCTGCGCAGATGTCTCCCGCCTCCACGAAATCGATGGGATTCTGGTGGTTGGAGTGCATCTGGAACAGCCTCGACACACGCTCCTTGCGGCCGGTACGGGAATTCATCACGTAGCTGCCGGCATCGAGGTGACCCGAGTATGCGCGGATATAGGCGAGACGGCCGACGTACGGATCCGTCGCGATCTTGAAGACAAGGCCGCAGAACGGAGCAGCAGGGTCGGGCTCGATGGTGAGCTTCTTGTCGATTGCCAGGTTGGTGACCTCCGTGGAACCCACGTCGAGCGGGGACGGGAGGTAACGCATGACTGCATCGAGCAGGAACTGCACACCCTTGTTCTTGAAGGACGAACCGCAGCAGGCGGGAACTATCTTCATTGAGATGGTGCCCTTGCGCAGCGCGGCGATTATTTCGTCCTCGGTGATGGTTGCGGGGTCGTCGAAGAACTGCTCCATCAGGGCGTCGTCGCAGTCTGCGGCGGCCTCGACGAGCTTGTCGCGCCATTCCTCAACCTCATCCTGCATTTCTGCGGGCACGGGGCCGTAGGTATAGTTGACGAGTTCTTCGACGGAGTTGTAATAGATGGCTTTGCGGGAGATAAGGTCGACGATGCCCTCGAAGTTCTCCTCCGCCCCGATAGGGAGGCAGACGGGAACCGCGACGGCGCCGAGTTTGCGGTGGATGTCTTCTACGCAGGCGAGGAAATCCGCGCCTACGCGATCCATCTTGTTGACGTACGCGAGCTTGGGAACGCCGTATTTGTCGGCCTGACGCCATACGGTCTCGCTCTGCGGCTGGACGCGGCCCACGGCACAGAAAGTGGCGATGGTGCCGTCGAGCACGCGGAGCGAACGCTCCACCTCGACCGTGAAGTCAACGTGACCCGGAGTGTCGATGAGGTTGATCTGGAAGACGTCTCCGCCATAGTGCCAGAAGGCCGTGGTGGCAGCTGAGGTGATGGTAATACCCCTCTCCTGCTCCTGGACCATCCAGTCCATGGTGGCTTCGCCCTCGTGGACCTCGCCGATCTTGTGGGTTTTTCCGGTATAATAGAGGATACGCTCAGACGTAGTCGTCTTACCGGCATCGATGTGAGCCATGATGCCGATATTACGCGTGAATCTGAGATCTCTCTTGGCCATCC
>JAFZLQ010000088.1 GCA_017551425.1 Bacteroidales bacterium
CCCCCTATACGGCAAGTTCGTCAAAAGGACCACCAAGTTCGTGGCCCAGGACGACAAGAATGAGTGCGGTATCGGCGATACCGTCCGCATCATGGAGACCCGTCCCCTCAGCAAGACCAAGAATTGGAGATTAGTTGAAATCGTCGAAAAAGCCAAGTAGTTATGATACAGCAGGAAACACGTTTACAGGTGGCCGACAACTCCGGAGCAAAGGAGGTTCTTTGCATCCGCGTACTTGGCGGTACCAACCACCGTTATGCTACGGTCGGCGACAAGATCGTCGTCACCATCAAGAGCGCCATCCCCGGTTCCGACGCCAAGAAGGGTACGGTATCGAGGGCTGTCGTCGTCCGCACCAAGAAGGAGATCCGTCGCGCCGACGGTTCCTACATCCGCTTCGACGACAACGCCTGCGTTCTTCTCAACAACGCCGGCGAACTCCGTGGCACCCGCATCTTCGGCCCTGTGGCCCGCGAGCTCCGCGAGAACTATATGAAAATCGTTTCACTGGCACCCGAGGTCCTTTAACCTATATTTATTATGAACAGAATCAGAAAAGGCGACACCGTGTATGTAAATGCCGGTAACGACAAAGGAAAGACCGGGAAGGTGCTTTCTGTAGACCCTGAAGCCCAGCGCGCAATCGTCGAGGGCGTCAACCTGGTCAGCAAGCACACCAAGCCCAACGCCAAGCAGCCTCAGGGCGGAATCATCAAGAAAGAGGCTCCCATCCATATTTCCAACCTCAACCTCATCGATCCCAAGAGCGGCAAGGCCACTCGCGTAGGTTTCAAGGTGGAGGACGGCAAGAAAGTCCGTATCGCTAAAAAATCCGGAGAGGAGATCAAGTAATTATGGCAAAGAAAGAAGCAAAAGTTGAGGTACAGGCCCTGCCTGCAGGATACGTTCCCACCCTCAAGAAAGTTTATAAAGAGCAGATCGTAGCAAAACTCAAGAAGCAGTTTGGCTACACCACCGTAATGCAGGTCCCCAAGCTCGTGAAGATCACCCTCAACGAGGGCGTAGGTCAGGGCACCCAGGACCGCAAGGTCGTCGAGGAGTCGGCTGCAGAGCTCGCACTCATCACCGGCCAGAAGGCACTCATCACCTCTTCCAAGAAAGACGTCTCCAACTTCAAGCTCCGTAAGGGCATGCCCATCGGCACCAAGGTTACCCTTCGCGACGTCAAGATGTACGAATTCCTCGAGAAGCTCATCCGTGTGGCTCTCCCCCGCATCCGCGACTTCAACGGCATCGCCGAGAAGATGGACGGCCAGGGCAACTACACCCTCGGACTCAAGGAGCAGATCATCTTCCCCGAGATCGACATCGACAAGAACCCCCGTATCCACGGACTCGAAATCACTTTCGTAACTACGGCCCGCACCGATGAGGAGTGCCGCGCACTTCTCGCCGAGTTCGGTCTGCCTTTCAAGAAACATAACAAATAAGATACTATGGCAAAAGAATCAATGAAAGCCCGCGAAGTCAAGCGCGCGAAACTGGTTGCTAAGTACGCAGAAAAGAGAAAGGCACTCAAGGAGGCAGGCGACTGGGCAGCTCTCGACAAGCTCCCCAAGAACGCTTCCCCTGTCCGCCTCCACAACCGTTGCTCCCTCACCGGCCGTCCCAAGGGCTATATGAGGGCATTCGGCCTGAGCCGTATTCAGTTCCGTGAGATGGCCTCCAATGGCCTCATCCCGGGTGTAAAGAAGGCAAGTTGGTAAAAATTAAAAGAATACAACGATATGACTGATCCTATTGCAGATTACCTCACCAGGGTTCGCAACGCCTACCAGGCCGGAAACAAGGTCGTGGAGATTCCTTCTTCCAAGATGAAGGTCGCCATCACCCAGATCCTTTGTGAGAAGGGCTACATCCTCAGCTACAAGGTAGTCGAGGGTACCCCTTACAATACAATCAAAATAGCCCTCAAGTACCATCCCCAGACCAAGACGGCCGCCATCCGCAAGATCGAGCGCGCATCCCGTCCCGGCCTCCGTCAGTACGCCGATGTGGAGAACCTGCCCCGCGTCCTCAACGGACTCGGCATCGCCATCCTTTCCACTTCCAAGGGCATCATCACCGATAAAGAGGCCAAGGAGCTTGGCGTCGGCGGTGAAGTTATATGCTACGTCTATTAATCAACAAAACAGAACATTACAATGTCACGAATTGGTAAATTGCCTGTAAGCCTTCCGTCCGGAGTCAGCGTCAAGCTTGAAGACGGCAACGTATTGAAGGTTAAAGGACCTCTCGGTGAGATGACTCAGAAAGTCGATCCCGACATCAAAGTCACCGTTGAGGACAATCAGATCAAATTCGAGCGCCCCACCGACCAGCCCCGTCACCGCAGCATGCACGGTCTTTACCGCGCACTGGTGCACAACATGGTCGTCGGCGTCTCCGAAGGCTTCACCACCCAGCAGGAACTGGTCGGTGTCGGTTACCGTGTAGCCGTCCAGGGCCAGCTTCTCGTTTTCTCCCTCGGCTATTCCCACGAGATTCAGATGATGCTCCCCGCCGAAATCAAGGCCGAGCTTCCCGATGTCAGGAAGGGTGAGAACCCCCGCCTGCTCCTCAAGAGCTGCGACAAGCAGCTTCTTGGCCAGGTGGCAGCCAAAATCCGTTCTTTCCGCAAGCCTGAGCCGTACAAGGGCAAGGGTATCAAGTTCGTCGGTGAGCAGCTTCGTCGCAAGGCCGGCAAGACCGCATCCGCAAAATAATAGGAGGATAGAATTATGGCACTCAATAAAATTGAAAGAAGAAGAAGGATTCACTACCGTATCCGCAAGCACGTCAACGGCACTGCCGAGCGTCCCCGCATGGTTGTGTTCCGCAGCAACAAGCAGATCTACGCCCAGGTCGTCAACGACCTCGAAGGCAAGACCCTCGTCGCTGCCGCATCCAACGACAAGGAGCTCGCAGCCAAGACCAAGGGTAAATCCGGCATCGAGGCCGCTGCCATCGTCGGCAAGGCCATCGCCGAGCGCGCCCTTGCGAAGGGTATCACCACCATCTCGTTCGACCGTGGCGGCTATCTTTTCCACGGAAGGGTTAAAAGTTTGGCCGACGCTGCCCGTGAAGGCGGTCTCATTTTCTAATCGCAAAGACTATGGCAAATACAAATGTTAAAAGAGTAAAGACCTCTGACCTTGAGCTCAAGGACAGACTGGTCGCCATCCAGAGGGTCACCAAGGTTACCAAGGGTGGACGTCACTTCCGCTTCGCGGCCATCGTCGTCGTCGGCGATGAGAACGGCGTTGTGGGCTATGGTCTCGGCAAGGCAAATGAAGTCACTGCCGCCATCGCAAAGGGCGTGGAGGATGCAAAGAAGAATCTCGTGAAGATTCCCGTCATCAACACCACCATCCCTCACGAGCAGGAGGCAAAGTTCGGCGGTTCCCGCGTTTTCATGAAGCCCGCAGCTCCCGGTACCGGTGTAAAGGCCGGCGGTGCTATGCGTGCTGTCTTCGAGTCCGCAGGTATCCAGAACGTTCTCGCCAAGAGCAAGGGTTCTTCCAACCCTCACAACCTCGTCAAGGCCACCGTTACGGCTCTCACCCAGATGAGGGACGCTTACACCGTCGCTGGACTGCGCGGCATCCCCATGAGTAAAGTATTCAACGGATAGGAGAACACGATTATGGCAAAGCTCAGAATTACCAAAATTATAAGCAGCAACGGAGAGACCAAGCGCCAGAAAGACAATCTGCGCTGCCTCGGCATCCGCCGCATGCATCAGACCGTCGAGGTCGAGCAGAACCCTGTCACTATGGGACAGCTTCAGAAGATCGCTCACCTCGTCAAGTACGAAGTTATTGACTAAGGAGGACCGTGATTATGAAACTTGAGAATCTCGCACCTGCAGCAGGTGCAACCAAAACAAGCAAAAGACTGGGTCGCGGTCAGGGTTCCGGCAAGGGCGGCACTGCCACCCGCGGTACCAAGGGCGCACAGGCACGCGCCGGCTACGAGCACAAGATCGGCTTCGAAGGCGGCCAGATGCCTATCCAGCGTCGTCTCCCCAAATTCGGATTCAAGAACCCCACACGCGTGGAGTACAAGGCTGTCAATGTAGCTGACCTTGAGGCTCTTGCCGCTCGTCTCGGACTCGCCGAGATCAACGTCGAGACCATCAAGGGCGCAGGCCTCGCCGGCAAGAACGACCTCGTGAAGGTCCTCGGCAACGGTGAGATCACCGCAGCCCTTACCGTCACTGCAGACGCTTTCTCCAAGAGCGCTGTTTCCAAAATCGAGGCTGCCGGTGGAAAGGCGGTCGTAACCGAGTAAGGCAATGAAGAAGTTCATTGAGACAATCAAAAACATCTTCAAGATTGAGGAGCTCCGCAAGAGGATTATCTACACCTGCATACTTGTTCTCGTTTACAGGTTCGGGTGCTTCGTAGTCCTCCCCGGCATCGATCCCACGATGCTTGCACGCTTCCAGCAGAGCACGTCCGAGGGACTCGTTGGTCTCTTGAACATGTTCTCCGGCGGCGCGTTCGGTAACGCCTCCATCTTCGCGCTCGGTGTGATGCCGTACATCTCGGCATCCATCGTCATCCAGCTCCTGGGCGTCTTCGTGCCCTACTTCCGCAAACTCCAGATGGAGGGCGAAAGCGGACGCAAGAAGATGAACCAGATGACCCGTTGGCTCACCATCGGTATCATCTGCATCCAGGGTCCTGCCTACATGGCAGCTCTCCACGGCCAGATTCCCGGACAGGCTTTCGTAGCCGTCCAGCAGCTCGGCTGGAGCAACTTCTTCTTCAACCTCATGTCCACCATCATCCTGATGGCAGGTTCCATGTTCGTGATGTGGCTCGGTGAGCGTATCACCGACCGCGGTATCGGCAACGGTATCTCCCTCATCATTATGATAGGTATCGTGGCCCGTCTGCCTTACGCAGTCGTCGCCGAGGTCGGTTCCAAGCTCGGAACCACCAACGGAGGTATGCTCCTTCTCATCGTCGAGTTCGTCATCTGGTTCTTCGTCATCATTGCGGCTATCGCGCTTGTGCAGGCTGTCCGCCGCGTGCCCGTGCAGTATGCCAAGAGGGTTGTCGGCAACCGTCAGTACGGCGGTGTGCGTCAGTACATCCCCCTCAAGATCAATGCTGCCGGCGTCATGCCTATCATCTTCGCACAGGCCCTGATGCTCTTCCCTCTGATTTTCTCCCGTTGGGATGCAACCAGAGGACTCGCCGCTACGCTCGGAAATTATACCGGTTTCTGGTACAACTTCATTTTCTTCCTGCTCGTCGTAGTCTTCACGTACTTCTATACTGCCGTCACTGTGAATCCGCAGATGATGTCCGAAGACATGAAGCGCAACGGTGGATTCATCCCCGGCGTCAAGCCCGGCAAGAAGACCATGGAGTATCTGGATTCCGTGATGTCAAAGGTGACCCTCCCGGGTTCCATCTTCCTCGGCATCATTTCCATTCTGCCTGCACTTGCAATCCGCTTCGGCGTGAACAACTCCTTCGGCAGCTTCTACGGCGGTACTTCGCTGTTGATTCTCGTGGGTGTTGTGCTCGATACCCTGCAGCAGGTAGAAAGTTATTTGCTGATGCGTCATTATGACGGCCTCATGAAGACCGGTCGTCTGAGCGGGCGCTCAGGAATGTAGTTCTTTGAAAAATTCAAGGTAGATGGTCAAGCCCAAGACCGAAGAAGAGATCGCCTTACTCCGCGAAAACGCCATAATAGTCTCCAAGACCCTGGCGGAAGTCGGACGGCACATAGCTCCCGGTGTCACCACCAAAGAGCTCAACAGAATTGCCGACGAGTTCATCCGCGATCACGGCGCAATCCCCAGCTTCCTCGGTTATGAGGGCTTCCCCGCAGCACTCTGCATGTCCGTAAACGACGTCGTCGTACACGGGTTCCCGTCTGATTACGCCCTCAGGGAGGGAGACGTGGTTTCCGTTGACTGCGGCACGCTGTACAAGGGCTATAACGGTGATTCGGCTTACACCTTCCCGGTAGGGGAGGTGGACGCCGAAACCCGCAGGCTCCTGGATGCCACAAAGGCATCCCTGTACAAGGGCATAGAGGCGGCGGTGGCCGGCAACAGGACCGGCGATATCGGATACGCGGTACAAACGTACGTCGAGGCGCTGGGCTTTTCGGTCGTTCGCGAACTGGAAGGCCACGGTCTCGGGAGGGAAATGCACGAGCAGCCGGGCGTCCCCAATTACGGGCGCAGGGGCAAGGGCACTCACCTCGTGGACGGAATGGTAATATGTATCGAGCCTATGATCAACGCGGGCGGGAAAAGTGTGTACCTCGACCGCAACGGATGGGCCGTGCATACTTCCGACCACAAGAAATCAGCGCACTACGAACTTACGGTTGTTGTCCGTAAAGGCCGGGCCGAGCAGCTTTCTACCTTCGATTTTATCGAGAAAGATCCCGCAATCAAATTTTAAGTAAAGTTTTAATTTTAATGTCAAAACAAGTAGCTATAGAACAAGATGGAAAGGTCATCGAGACCCTTCCGAACGCGATGTTCAAAGTCGAGCTTGAGAATGGTCACGTCCTGCTATGCAACATATCAGGCAAAATGCGTATGAACTTCATCCATATTCTTCTGGGCGACAGAGTCAAAGTTGAAATCTCACCTTATGATTTGACCAAAGGGAGAATATCTTTCAGATACAAATAAAAATTTTTCGCGATATGAAAGTCAAAACATCCATCAAGAAGCGCAGCGAGGATTGCAAGATAGTGCGCCGCAAGGGCCGTCTTTACGTAATCTGCAAGAAGAACCCCAAGTTCAAGATGCGTCAGGGATAATAATCAGTAAACAAATTAAGTAAAGTATAATTATGGCACGTATAGCCGGTGTTGATTTACCTAACAACAAACAAGGAGAG
>JAFZLQ010000089.1 GCA_017551425.1 Bacteroidales bacterium
CGTCGGGGTTGACGCTCTTGTTGGGCTCCTTGCCGAAGAAATCCTTCACGAGCTGCTGCACCTTGGGGATACGGGTCGATCCGCCTACGAGCAGGACCTCGTCGATCTGGGATGCGCTCAGCTTGGCATCCTCGATGGCCTTGCGGCAAGGCTCGATGCTGCGGCGGAAGAGATCGTCGCAAAGTGCCTCGAACTTGGCGCGGGTGAGAGTCTTGACGAGATGCTTGGGCATGCCGTCGACTGCGGTTATATAAGGAAGGTTGATTTCTGCGCTTGCGGCGTTGGAGAGTTCGATCTTCGCCTTTTCCGCAGCTTCCTTCAGCCTCTGGAGTGCCATGGGGTCTTTCTTGAGGTCGAGACCGCCGTTCTCCGATGCGAACTCGCGGGCGAGCCAGTCGATTACGGCCTGGTCGAAGTCGTCACCGCCGAGGTGGGTGTCACCGTTGGTGGAGCGCACCTCGAAAACGCCGTCTCCGAGCTCGAGGATGGAGATATCGAAAGTGCCGCCGCCGAGGTCATAGACCGCGACCTTCATGTTCTTGTTCTTCTTGTCCAGACCGTAAGCCAGAGCTGCTGCGGTAGGCTCGTTGATGATACGCTTGACATCGAGTCCTGCGATCTTGCCGGCCTCCTTGGTGGCCTGGCGCTGGCTGTCGGAGAAGTATGCGGGCACGGTGATGACAGCCTCGGTGACAGGCTGGCGGAGGTAGTCCTCGGCCGTCTTCTTCATCTTCTGGAGGATGATGGCGGAGATTTCCTGAGGGCTGTAGAGGCGCCCGTTGATATCTACGCGGGGAGTGTTGTTGTCTCCGCGGTTGACTTTATAAGGTACGCGGGCGACCTCGGTGCTAACCTGGTCGTAGGTCTCACCCATGAATCGCTTGATACTGAAGATAGTGTTCTTGGGGTTGGTGATGGCCTGGCGCTTTGCGGGAGAACCCACTTTGCGCTCGCCGCCATCGGTGAAAGCGACTACGGACGGCGTTGTACGCGCGCCTTCGTCATTGATGATTACGGTAGGCTGGTTGCCTTCCATTACGGCTACGCACGAATTGGTGGTGCCGAGGTCGATTCCGATAATTTTTCCCATATTCTGAATTCTTTTTTGTTTTACACTTTTATTCCGGACCACTGCGGTCCGCGAATTCAATCATCAAATCCTTTGCCACTGCCTTTTTTCTGACAAATTGTCATTATTCCGACGCCCTCTGCAGGCAGAGAGGGGTCTGGCGTTACTGCTGTCACTACGACGATTGCCGCTGGAGATTGGACACAACCGGCGCCTTTTGGAGGCAGAGAGGGGTCTGGCGTTGCTGCTGTCACAACGACGATTGCCGCTGGGGATTGGATACAACCGGCGCCTTTTGGAGGCAGAGAGGGGTCTGGCGTTACTCAGCCGCAGCGGCGAAGCCGCGAGAATGGACGTAGCCAGTGCCCCTCTCTGCCGGATCTAGCGCCGGGATATCGAAAAAATGCTAACTTTGCAGCGATATGTACTACCGGCAACTGACAGAAGAGGAGCGCAGCGACCTGGCATCCCGCATACTCTACGAAGACAACCACCTGATGGTGGTAAACAAAAAGAGCGGCGAAATAACGCAGGGCGACAAAACCGGCGACGAATGCATCGCAGATGCCTACAAGGCGTTCATAGCAGGACGCGACAACAAACCCGGACAGGTTTTCCTCGGAATCCCCCACCGCCTCGACCGCCCCGTGAGCGGCGCCTGCATACTCGCAAAGACCAGCAAAGCCCTGGGGCGCCTGGGTGTTATGCTCAGGGAATCCGGCGTACACAAAACCTACTGGGCGCTGTGCTGCGCCAAGCCGGAACCAGCCGAGGGGCACCTGGAAGACTGGCTCATCAAGAACGAACCCAAGAACAAATCATATGTGACCACCGAACGCCCGGGGGCCAAACTTGCCAGGCTCAACTACCGCTGGCTCCGCAGCACTGAGCGCTATCAATTGGTTGAGGTAGAACTCCTTACGGGACGCCACCACCAGATCCGCTGCCAGCTTGGCAACATCGGCTGTCCCATCAAAGGAGACCTGAAATACGGCGCCCCCCGCTCCAACCCGGACGGCAGCATATGCCTCCACGCCCACGAAATCCGCTTCGAGCACCCCGTAAAGCACACGGAGGTGCACATAATCGCCCCTCCGCCCGCCTCCTGGCCAGTATAAACAATAATACTACCCCGGCAAAGAACCGGGACGGCAGGAGCAAAAGCCTACTGAATCTTCTTGAGCGACTGCGCGAATTCCGTGGGGGTCATCCTCTCATTGAGCTTGAAGGCCATGTTGAAGGTGACCACGGTGTGGAAGCCGCTCATCCGCGC
Organism: Bacteroidales bacterium; assembly: GCA_017551425.1. The sequence continues at coordinate 2,343 of JAFZLQ010000089.1, forward strand.
CACCTCGTTCATCCTCAGCCCCGGATCCTTGCGGATAAGGTCCGCCGCATACCTCACCCTGTAGAAATTCACCAGCTGGTTGAAATTGCGTCCCGAATGGAAATTCACCGCACGCGAAAGGTACATGCGGTTGGTGCGCGTAATGCGCGCAAGGTCTTCTATGCCGAACGTATCCTGCAGCCAGGGCTTGCGGGTCTCCATGATACGCACGACGTCGTTGAACAGGCTTGCCGAACGGCTGTCGGAATCGACATACTGGATGGGCTGCCTGAACGCAGAGCCCCTCTGCGTCTTGCGTATGAGCGTTTCCTTGGCTGGCCCCAGGAACAGGGTCGTGCGCCTGTAAACGCGGTAATACTGAGCGGCATACAGAGCTGCAAGCGCTCCTGCCCATGCCCAGCAGGGCCATGTGAGGGATGACATAAGGGGGATCATCGCCCCTGCCCACACGCAGATGAGCAGATGCAGGAGATACATGTAGTCCTCGACCCCCTGCCACACGGCGGCCACGTGGAAAAGCGGCGGCACCTGGGAATACCTTACCAAGCTTTTGCGCACGGCGAAGCACAGAAGCACCGCGGCGCCGCAGGAAACATGCACCCCCGGGGAGACCCCCGCGAACTTGAGCGCCAGACTCATAACAAAAGACGCCGCCGCAAAACGGAGCGAAGGAGCTGCCGATTCATGGGACGTGGGATACAGCATCAGAATCTGTACGCCCCACCAGAGATCGACACAAAGGTCCACGGCGCGGAGCCCGCCCGCAGACAGAACGTCAAAGAGCGATGTCGCCGGCAGTATGGCCAGGGACATCACCCTTAAAAGCAAATGATGTGATATGTTTTGTTTCATAGTGGAGCCAAAAATAAAACATGGCTCCGACTATCCGGGGGTCCCGACGGGGGATTTTTAAGGGGTTAACAAATTTTATATCAATTCTTTTTGACTTTCAGCTTCTCTTTGATCTGGTCGAAGCCCTTGCCATAGACTCCAGTGACGGAAGTGACGGAAAGGAAGGCGTCGGGATCGACGGACTTGATCATCCTGAGCAGCATGCTCACGTCCGTACGGCGGGTAATGACCATAAGGACCTCGGTGCTCTGCTTGGTGTACCAGCCCTTGCCGTCGAGCACGGTAACGCCGCGGTGGAGATCGGTGGTAATCATGTCCGCAATCATTTCGTACTTCTTGGAAAGGATGAACAGCTGCACCGACTGGCGGCTGCCGGAGAGATAGAGGTCGAGAACCGTACTGTTGATTACCACAAGGATGAAACCGTACACCACCGTGGTAATCTTCTCAGGCCACGGAAGCAGTTCCCCCTCTGCGGTGAACGAAGGGACGAGCAGGGACGACAGGATTATGACCACGTCCATCCAGAGAATCATCCTTCCCGGTGAGACGTTGCGGTATTTGTTGACGACGAGGGCGACTATGTCCGTACCGCCCGTACTGCCGCCCTGGGACATCGTCATGCCTATGCCGACGCCGGCGAGGATGGCACCCATGATGGTACTCATCAGCTTACCGTTCTCCACAGCCAGGATCTGGGTGATTTCCTGGGGAACGACGCCCTGAAGCACGTTGAGCCCCACGGAAGCGACTATAACGGCATACACCGTCTTGCCGCCGAAGGCCTTGCCCAGCGTCAGCATCCCTATAACCAGCAGGATGGCATTGACGCCGAAGTACACGGTACCTATCTTGATGAAGCCCTTGGTGGCATACTGCACTATGGAAGCCATACCGGAAACACCGCCGCCGACCAGGTTGTTGGGAATGAGGAAAAGCACCCATGCCATCACGTACATCAGGATGCCGAGCGTGATGATGGAATACTCCTTGAGGAAAACGAAAACTGACTTCTTATTCATCTTTCTTATGCTTTTTTCTTATGTGGATGCCGGCCTTGATTTCCTCAAAGCCCTCGCCGTAAACGTTATGGGTAGGAGAAACCGACATGAAAGCCTTGGGGTCAACGTCCTTGATGGCCCTGGACAGCACAGGGAACTCCTTCTGGTTGATAAGGATGAGGAGCACGTTCTTCTCCTGCTTGGTGTACCAGCCCTGTGCGTGCAGCACCGTCACTCCCCTCTCTAGGTCGTTGGCGATGTAATCCGCTATCTCCCTGTACTTGTTGGAGAAGACCAGCAGCTGGTAGGACGATTTCTTACCGCCCACCACGAAATCGATTATCATCATGAAGGTCACGATTTCCACGAGTCCGTAGCATGCGTCGGCGAACACCTTGCCGGGCAGGAAAAGCAGCAGGGACACCACCACGAAATCCAGGACGAAGAATGCCGCGCTGAGCGACACCGGCCAGAACTTGTTTATCATGATGGCGATTATGTCCGTACCGCCCGTGCTGCCGCCGAAACGGATTACGAGACCTATTCCTACGGCTTCCAGAACGCCCGCGATTATGGGGATGAGCAGGGTCTCACGCACGAAGAAAAACTCGCCGGGGATGCAGTGGAGCGCCGTCATCGACGAAACTATCTCCATCGCGAGAGACGACATGCCGATACAGTACAGGGTCTTGAACCCGAAGCCGATTCCCATAGCCAGAACAGCAATCAAGATGAGCAGCACGTTGATGGCTATGTATGAATACTGGGCCTGGATAAGGCCGCCGGTGGCATACTGGATGATGGTACAGAGACCCATCATGCCGCCTGCGGACATGCCGTTGGGTATCATGAAGCATTCCCAGGAAACAGCGAACACGAAGCATGCGAATGTGAGGGCCAGATACTCCCACACTGTCTTCAGCACCTTGTTTTTCATTTTACGACTATATTGACTATCCTTCCGGGTACTACTATTACCTTGACGATCTGCTGCTCTCCCACGTATTTGGGCGTGAGTTCCGCGGAACGCACCGCGGCCTCCACTTCCGCAGGCGAAGCGCTGCGCGGCATATCCACTGTGAAACGCATCTTGCCGTTGAACTGCACCGGATATGTGACGCTGTCTTCGGCAGCATACGCCGGAATGAACTCGGGGAAGCTTGCGTCCGCTACGGAGCCGTCGTGCCCGAGCCGTTCCCAAAGCTCTTCCGCCATGTGGGGGGCGAAGGGGCTGAGCAGCACCACGAGAGGCTCCAGGATGGCGCGCTTGCTGCATCCGAGGGCGGTAAGGTCGCTTACAGCTATCATGAAGGCGCTCACGGTCGTGTTGTAGGAGAAATGCTCTATGTCTTCCTGTTCCTTGCCGATCAGCTTGTGAAGGGCCTTGAGCTCGTCGCGGGTGGGTTCTTCGTCGGTCACCAGCCACTGGTCTCTGTTCCAGAACAGGCGCCAGAACTTCTTGAAGAAGCGGTTCACGCCGTCTATGCCCTTGGTATCCCATGGCTTGCTCTGCTCCACCGGCCCGAGGAACATCTCGTAAAGGCGGAGGGTATCGGCGCCGTAAGTGTCGCAGATGAGATCCGGATTGACGACGTTGTACATCGACTTGCTCATCTTCTCCACCGCCCATCCGCAGCGGTACTCGCCGTCTTCGAGCACGAATTCGGCGTCTGCGAACTCGGGACGCCATGCGCGGAAAGCATCCAGGTCGAGCCTGTCGGCATTGACTATATTCACGTCAACGTGTATCTCGGTGGTCTCGTACCGGTCCTTGAGGCCGACGGAGACGAAGCTGTTGGTCCCAACGATGCGGTAAACGAAGTTGGAACGGCCCTGGATCATGCCCTGGTTGACCAGCTTGCGGAAAGGCTCGTCTTCGCAGACGTATCCGAGGTCGAAGAGGAACTTGTTCCAGAAGCGGGAATAGATGAGGTGGCCCGTAGCATGCTCGGTACCGCCCACGTACAGATCGACCGAACGCCAGTAATCGTTTGCCTCGCGGCTTACGAGGGCCTCGCTGTTGCGGGGATCCATATATCTCAGATAGTATGCGCTGGAGCCTGCGAAACCGGGCATGGTGGAAGTCTCGAGGGGATACCCGTGCCATGTCCAATTCTCCGCGCGGGCGAGAGGCGGCTCGCCGGTAGGCTTGTAGGAGCTGATCTCCGGCAGGCGCAGCGGCAGCTCGCTCTCCGGAAGCGGGTGCGGGATGCCGTCTTTGTAATATATGGGGAAAGGCTCGCCCCAGTAGCGCTGGCGGGAGAAGATGGCGTCGCGCAGGCGCCAGTTGGTCTTGCGCCTGCCCAGGCCCTTCTCCTCCACATAATCCTTTGCGGCCTCGATGGCCTGCTTCACGTCCATGCCGTTCAGGAAGCCGGAGTTGCACATCTTACCTTCCTTGGCGTCGAAAGACTCCTCGCTCACGTCGCAGCCCTCGATGATGGGGACGATGGGGAGGCCGAACTTCTTTGCGAACGCATAGTCACGGCTGTCGTGGGCCGGCACCGCCATGATGGCGCCCGTACCGTACCCGGCCAGGACATATTCGGAGATCCAGATGGGAATCTTTTCACCGGTAAGGGGATTTATGCCGTAAGCTCCTGAGAATACGCCCGTTACGGATTTGGTCTCGGCTATTCTCTCACGCTCGGTCTTCTTTGCGACCTCCTTGAGGTAGGCGGCAACGGCCTCCTTGCGGTCGGCGGAAGTCAGCTCGTCCACCAGTTCGCTTTCGGGAGCGAGCACCATGAAGGTAACCCCGAAAATGGTATCCACGCGGGTGGTGAAGATGGTTATCGCTTTCTCGCGTCCGTCGCAAACGGTATTGAAAACCACCTCGGTACCGTCGGAACGGCCTATCCAGTTGCGCTGCATCTCCTTAAGGGAATCGCTCCAGTCGAGCGACTCCAGGGAATCCAGCAGGCGCGCGGCATAAGCCGATACGCGCAGCTGCCACTGGGTCATCTTCTTCTGCTCGACGGGGAATCCGCCGCGTACGCTCAGGCCGTCCTTCACCTCGTCGTTGGCCAGCACCGTGCCAAGGCCCTCGCACCAGTTAACGGAGGTTTCTCCCTGATATGCAATACGATAGCGCATCAGTATGTCGGACTTTTCTTTTTCTGACGCCGCGGCCCAGAGCTCCGGGGTGACGTCTTCATATCCGGTGGTCTCGAAGCGCTTGACAAGCTCCTCGATGGGACGGGCCTTGTCTGCCTGAGGATCGTACCAGCTGCCGAACATCTTGAGGAAAGCCCACTGAGTCCACTTGTAATACTCGGGATCGCAGGTGCGGATCTCGCGGTCCCAGTCGTAGCAGAAACCTATCCTGTCCAGCTGGGAGCGGTAGCGGGCTATGTTGTCGGTAGTGGTTTTCTCCGGGTGCTGGCCCGTCTGGATGGCGTACTGCTCGGCGGGAAGGCCGAAGGCGTCGTAGCCCATGGGATGCAGCACGTTGAAGCCCTTGAGGCGCTTGTACCGGGAATAAATGTCACTTGCGATGTAGCCGAGGGGATGTCCTACGTGAAGTCCCGCCCCGGAAGGGTAAGGGAACATGTCGAGGACGTAATACTTGGGCCTGGAGGGGTCCTGAACAGCCTTGTAGGTCTTATTCTCCGCCCATCGGGCCTGCCACTTGCTTTCGATTGACTTGAAATCGTAATCCATATATCTTTATTTTTTCTTTTCCAGACGGAATTCCACGTTCAGGGACATCTGAGCCTTGACCTTCCTGCCGTTTACACGCCCCGGTTTCCAGTCGGGGGACGCCTTTATCACCCTCAGCGCCTCTTCCTCGAGCAGCGGGTGCGAACTGCGGACCGCCCTGACAGAAGTGACGCGGCCCTTCTCGTCGATTATGAAATCCACGAGAACACGTCCCTGGATGCCGTTTGCGATGGCTTCGCGGGGGTAGCGCAGGTACACGTAAACCCATTTCTGAAGGAACACCGCAGGGTCCGGACTGCCAAGGAAAGTGGGTTTGGCGTCGCACTCATAATAAGGCACGACTCCCGCATTGTCGGCGAGATACTGTTCTTTGACCGAATCCGAAGGGTTGAACTCCGGAGCGGGGCGGCCGGCCAGTTCCACAACGTAGTTGTATATGTATTCCACTTCCCTCTCCATCCAGTCGTACTCCAGGACGGAAGGGGTGTCGCGGTCTGTATTGTATTCGGGATACATGCCCGTGGTGAACATGACGGAAGGTATCTTGCGGTCGTAGAACATGCGGTGGTCGGCAGGACAGGGTTCGGGAGCCACCACCTTGGGATGCACAGGCTGGAGCGTCCCGGCGAGGGAAGTCGCAATCGCGTTCATATCGGCATTGGATGCCGTGAAGGCATAGAATCCGGAAGATCCTGTGCCCAGCATCTCCAGTTCCACGGCGGCCTCGATATTTCCGGCGTCCGCAAAAGAACGGTTGAGGAAATACCACGAACCCGCACATTCGGGCACGGAAGCGCCGAATGCGGCGAGTATGACGGAACGCCCGAGAAGCACCCGGTTGGTGACGAGGCGCTCTGCGAGCTGCAGCAGCATGGCCAGGCCGGAGGCGTTGCCGTTGGCCCCATAGAAAACCTTTGTAACCGGCTCGCCGTCAACGGTGTAGGTAAGGGGAGCCAGATTGTCGAGACGGGCGTGGATAACGACGTATTTGTCTTTGAGCTTGCTGTCGGAGCCGGGGATGAATGCGGCGACATTATGCGAGCGCAAGGTGTCACCGTTTTCGCGGCGCATGCCGAAGAGGTCTCCGTCCGTCCCCGCATAAAGCAGGTCCGCACCGGTCTCCTGCAGGCGCCGGGACATGTAGCGGGCAGCCTCGAGCTCGCCTTCCGACCCCGCCGCACGTCCCTCCAGGGCTGCAGAAGCGAGATAGGAAACGTCTTCCTTCATGGCGCGCACCATGTCGCTGTCGTTGAGATCGGAATAAGACGGCGTGCGGTACTGCGCCGATGCGATCAGCGGCAGCAGAATGGCGGCGAGTACGGCAAGCTTCTTCATAATCTATTCATTTACAAGCACCCACACTTCCCTGGGTCCGCCGGGCATCTGCCTGAAGCTGCGGTACGATACGAGGGCATCCGCCACTTTGTCGCAGGGAGATACCAGCACTGCCGAGAGGGTGCTGCGGTATCTGAGCACGTATGCGTCATAACCGGCGGCTTTATATCTGGCAACGAGCCTTTCCGCATTGGGCAGGCTGGAGAATACGCCCACTACGAGGGCGTAACGGCTGCGCAGGCGCGACTGGGGGATGTTCACATAGGCTGATGCCTTGTGGTACTTGCCTATGTGAATGAGGGTGTCAAGCGCATGGAGCGAATCGTCCACGGCACGCTGTACCGCTGCGGCGGAATCAAGACGCGCCCGGTTGATGGAGTCCCTGACGGCGGCTGCATGCAGCTCCCGCTTCTCGATGCGTGCACGCTTTGCCTCTATCTGGGCCGACGTGGGCCGGCCTGCGAGCGTACGGAAGAAGTCGCACCCGCCGGCAAGGCAGAGGAGCATGACGAATGCAAATACTGTAGTCAGTTTCTTCATAACCTACAAAATTAATTAATTTTTTTATATTTGCGAGTGCGAAAAACGCTCACAATTCTTCTGGCACTGTTTCTGGCGTCTTTCCAGTCGTCCGCCCAACTGCTGTATCCCATGCCCAAGGCGCGTCCCCTGTACGCCCCATCAGACACGGTCAGCCTCTTCATAATAGGCGACGTGATGATGCACTCAAGGCAGCTGGAGCACGATTGCGAATACTTCTTCAAGTACCTCACTCCGCACATGCAGGAGGCCGATTTCTGCATCGCCAACATGGAATTTCCCCTGGGCGGGAAACCATACACCGGCTATCCGGCATTCTCCACGCCGGACTGGTATGCAGAATACATAGCCCGCTGCGGCACCGACGTCTTCCTCGTCGCCAACAACCACATCCTCGACAAAGGTACCGCAGGCCTGGAGCGCACCATAAGGGTTTACGACAGGATGGCCGATTCGCTCGGAATCCGCTACACAGGCATGGGCCGCCGGCCGCTCGTGCTGCACAGGCGCGGGCTCTCCATAGCCCTGGTCAATTTCACCTACGGCACAAACATGGGGCCCGAGCCCGGCGCGCCGGACGTCCTCCGCATGCGCAGGGACGACGTAAAGGCTTGCATAGACAGCGCCAGCGCCGCAGGAGCCGACTTCATAGTCGCACTCCCCCACTGGGGCGTGGAATATACGCTTCAGCACAGTTCCACGCAGGAAAACTGGGCCGGGTGGCTTGCCGGCCAGGGTTGCTGCGCCGTGGTGGGCGCACACCCGCACGTAGTCCAGGACACCACCCACGTGGGAGGCATCCCCGTCATCTATTCAATGGGCAACGCGGTGTCCAACATGAGCCTCACCAACACCAGGCTGGAGCTTGCCGTAACCCTGCGGTTCGTACAGAACAACATCACCGGAGAGAAGAAGATGCTGGAGCCGCAGATAGACTGGCTCTGGTGCACGCTCCCCGGCATGCTGACTTCCAGCTATGCCACCGTCATGATAAAAGAATGGGCCACCCGCCGCAGCGAATGGCTCAATCCTTCTGATTATGACAACATGATGGCGACTCTGGAACGCGTCCGGGCCGCCACCGGTATCGGACGTTGATCAGTTGTTGCCGGCAACGATAGACTCGTACTTCTTGTACTTCTCCGCATACTCGTCCTCGAAGCGGAAGCGGAAGCATGCGTTCTTGAGGTACTCCGCAACGCCTGCCTTGGTGGCATCGTCGGAGACGAGGTCGAGAGCCTTCTCGAATGCGGGGATGCAGTTCTTGAGGGTTTCCACGAACTTGGCGTCGAGTGCGCGGTACTTGGCATCGTTCATCTCGTTCTGGGCCTCCTCCTGATACTTGAGCGCGAGGTTGTAGTAGAGGATACCCTCTCCTATGTAACCGAATGCGTAGTTGGGATCTATGCTGGCGCAGGCACGGTAAGACTCGAGAGCCTTGTCGGTAAGGCCGAGCTGGGCGCAGATATTACCCTCGACATAGTAGAGCGAAGGGTTGTTGGGCTCGTTCTTCTTGGCCTCGCCGAGGAGCTCGAACAGACGGTCTGTGCTGCCGTCGCTGGAGACGTAGTAGTTGATGAGGCCGATCAGGATGCTCTGGCTCTGGGGGAATTTCTTGAAGCCTTCCTCAAGGATGTCCTTGCCCTTCTCTGCGTTGCCTTCCTTGGAAACGATGTCTGCCAGCTTGGCGAAGACCTCGCCGTCCTCGGAATAATAGCCGGCGTCAAGGCACTTCTGGAAGAAACCCTTGGCACGCTCGTTCTGGCCGAGGAACCATGCGGTAAAGCCTGCGTTGTAAACGGAATTGGTGTCGAGCTCGCTGAGAGGAGCGTATGCGGCTGCAGTTGCGGCGTCCTCGAAATCTGTGGATGCCTTCTCGTAGTTGCCGAGGGTATAGTTGGTGTATGCGCTCTCTACAAGCTTGCTGTTGATGGATTTGAGTGCGCCCTTGATGTCTTTTGCCTTGCTGCACTTTGCGTCGAATTCGCCGGCCTTGGCATAGGCTGCGGCGGCCAGCTGAAGTGCGTCGGGAAGGATGGGTTTGCTGATCTCCACCATCATGAGCTGGGCGAGAGGATCCTCACCGTTGAAGTAGTAGTTGTGATTCTCGTAAACCTCTTTTACGTATTCCTGACCGTTGAGGACGACTTTCTCGATGGAAGAGGGCTTCTCTCCGCCGAGCAGCTGGACTTCCTGGCGAGATGCGCCGATCCAGCCGTTGCCGTAGGGAGCGTCATAAGCGCCCACAAGGGTCTGGCCATACTTGATCCAGGTTGCGAACTTGGTGTTTTTCTTGGGGTTCTCCGTATCGGCCTTTGCTTTTTCTACAGCCGAGGTTGCGGCGGGAATGCTTTTCACCTGGCCGTTGGCAGAGGTGAAGGCGGCCACGAGGGCCAGCACCATAAGAATTCGTTTCATTGTTATAAAAGATTTGGTTTATTCTGTCTGTTCGCCTTCTTCAGCTGGAGTTTCCTGTTCTTCCTCCTTGGGTACCGGGCAGACTGCGGCGATCGAGTCTCCCTCGCGGATGTTGATGAGCTTGACGCCCTGGGTGGCGCGGCCCGCGACCCTGATGTCCGAGACCGGCATCCTGATGGTGAGGCCGGACTTGTTGATTATCATGAGGTCGTTTTCTTCAGTTACGGACTTGATTGCAACAAGCGGGCCAGTTTTTTCCGTAATGTTGATCGTGCGTACGCCCTTGGCTCCGCGGGCGGTCTTGCGGTACTCGTCCGTATCGGTACGTTTGCCGAAGCCGTTCTCGCTGACTACCAGCACGGTACGTGATGAGTAATCGGGATCTGAAGGATTGGCGGAGAGGGCTCCGATGACCTCGTCGTCCTCATCGATATTGATACCGCGGACGCCGGAGCTGTTGCGGCCGAGAGACCTGAGTTCAGCCTCGTCGAAGCGGCAGCAGCGGCCCTTGCGTGCGGCTATCATTATCTCGTGGCTGCCGTCCGTAAGCAGTGCGTCCAGCAGTTCGTCTCCCTCGCGGATGTTGATGGCGCGAATGCCCTTGTTGAAGCTGCGGGAGTTGGTGTAATCGGCAAGATCCGTCTTCTTGATGACACCCTTCTTGGTGATGAGGATGACGTAGCGCTCGGCGTCCGCGTCTGCGTTCTTGGGCAGGGGGATGTTGAGGTACGTGCGTATCTTGTCCGTGGCGTCTATGGACAGGAGGTTCTGCACTGCGCGGCCCTTGGAGGTGCGGGTGCCCTCGGGGAGCTCATAGACTTTCTTGCAGTAGCGTATGCCCTGGTCTGTGAAGAACAGCATGACAGAGTGCATGTTGGCCACGTAGATATGCTCGATGAAGTCTTCGTCGCGGGTGGCGCTGGCCTTCTTGCCCACGCCGCCGCGGCTCTGGGTGCGGAACTCGGCGAGCGGAGTGCGCTTGATGTAGCCCATGTGGGAGATGGTGATGACTACGTCCTCGTCGGGATAGAAGTCCTCGGGGTTGAATTCGTCTGCGCTGAGGGTGATCTCCGTGCGGCGGTCGTCCCCGTACTTGGCCTTCATCTCTGCAGACTCGGCCTTGACGATGGCGAGCTGCTCCGCCTCGCTGGCGAGGATCTCGCGGCAGCGGGCGATGAACCTTTCGAGCTCGTCGTATTCGGCCTGCAGGCGCTCCTTTTCCAGTCCTGTGAGCTGGCGGAGGCGCATCTCCACGATGGCGGCGGCCTGGATCTCAGTGAAGCCGAAGGTGGCGATGAGTTCCGCCTTGGCGTCGTCCACGCTCTTGGAACGGCGGATGATGGCGACAATCTCGTCTATGACGTCTATGGCCTTGAGGAGACCTTCCAGGATATGGGCGCGCTTGAGGGCCTTGTCCAGCTCGAACCTGGTGCGGCGGACGACCACCTCGTGCCTGAATTCCACGAAGTTGGCGATCATCTCCTTGAGGTTGAGCGTGCGGGGACGGCCCTTGACCAGCGCCACGTTGTTGATGGCGAAGCTGGACTGGAGCGCCGTGTACTTGAAGAGGGTGTTGAGGACCACGTTGGAGTTGGCGCCCATCTTGAGGGGTATCTCTATTCGTATGCCCTCGCGGTTGGTGAGCTCCAGCAGGTCTGCTATGCCTTCTATTTTCTTGTCGCGCACAAGCTCGCCGATGTGGGCTATCATGTCGCGCTTGTTGACCATGTAGGGGATCTCCGTCACGACTATGGTCTCACGGCCGTTGTCTGCGACTTCAATCTCAGTGCGGGCGCGCACCACCACCCTGCCGCGGCCGGTGTTGTAGGCGTCGATTATGCCCTGACGGCCCATTATGATGCCGCCGGTGGGAAAATCGGGGCCCTTGACATAGTCCATGAGCTCCTCGGTGGTGATGTCCGGATTGTCTATGTAGGCGCAGATGGCGTCACAGACCTCGGAGAGGTTGTGAGGGGGCATGTTGGTGGCCATACCTACTGCGATGCCGCTGGCGCCGTTGAGCAGGAGCAGCGGGAGCTTTGTAGGGAGGACGGTGGGCTCCTGGAGGGAGTCGTCGAAGTTGAGGGTCATGTCCACCGTGTCCTTGTCCAGGTCTGCCAGTATGTCTTCCGTCATCCTGGCGAGCTTGGCCTCGGTGTATCGCATTGCCGCAACCGGATCTCCGTCCATGGAGCCGAAATTGCCCTGGCCGAATACAAGGGGATAGCGCTGGTTCCAGGGCTGGGCGAGACGTGCCATCGCGTCATAGACGCTGGAGTCTCCGTGGGGATGGAACTTACCCAGGACCTCACCGACGATACGGGCCGATTTCTTGGTCTGGCCGCTGGCGGAGAGGCCCAGGCCGTCCATGCCGAAAAGCACCCTGCGCTGCACCGGCTTGAGGCCGTCGCGGACGTCGGGAAGGGCCCTGGACACTATGACGGACATCGAGTAGTCGATGTACGCCGTGCGCATTTCGTGGTCTATCTCTACCGGCTCTATATAGCCGTGGACGATTTCTTCACTTTCCATTTATCAAAAGCATCTTTATAAACGTACAAATATAATAATAATTTGCGGAATTTTGTGCATCTTTGCGTCATGGAATTACGCTTTTCCGACGAATTTCTCAAGGCCCTCGAACTCAGCCGCAGCGAGGCCCTGCGCACCGGTTGGCACAACATACGTCCAGACCATATAACACTTGGGATCCTGCGCCTCGACGGCTGCCTTGCATGTAAGGTCCTGGACCGCGCGGGCGCCTGCCGCGAGGCCTTCAAGGAGCGGCTGGACGAACGCCTTTTCCACCCCGAGCAGATACCCTGGGAAGACCGGGAAAGCATACAGCCCTGCGAGAATGCGGTCACCATGCTGCAGCACGCCGCGCTGGAGGCCCGCCGTTGCGGCACCCCCGTCATCGAGCCCCTTCATTTCCTGCTGGCATGCCGCCGCGTTCCAGGCAGCTGCAGCCACGACTGGCTGGAAGAACAGGGCATAAGACTGCGTGCCCTGGTAGAGGCCGCCGGCCTGGACTGGGACAGCTACGGGCTGGCCCCTTCCGCTGCGGAAAACGAAGCTGCGGCCCCTGATCCGTCAATCATGGCCGCAGCAATCGAACAGCGTCTGCGCGAAGGCTACACCACAGGCAACCCGCACGTCAGTTAACAATTACCTTACAATGTGCTCATTCTGTCAACCGCCAGCTCCACGAGTTTGCGTATGGCGGGTTTGTAGTCGGGGTTGGAGCTCTGGAGATAGCGGTTTGCGATTATGCAGCATACGGTGCTGGCATTGTGTCCCAGGTGGGCGGCAAAACCGGCCAGGGGCGAGCTCTCCATCTCGAAGTTCGTGATGCGGTAATCCTCGCCGGCTTCCGAGAAGCGGAAGCTCTCTATGTTCTCCAGCATGTCGGGCATGGCCAGGGGCAGACGCACGACGCGTCCCTGCGGCCCGTAGAAACCGGGGGCGGAGATGGTCACGCCCTTGACGGTAACGTCCTTGAATAGGTCTATGATCTTGGGGGAAGCCTTTACGAAATAAGGAGAAGGGAGCCCGGGAGCCCAGTTCATGTGCTTCTTGAAGGCTTCTTCCACTGCGGGAATGGTGACCTTGTCGCGGTTTGCATACCAGTTCATGACACCGTCGAATCCTACGCTGATATGGGCCAGCACATAGCTGCCGAGGGGTATGTCAGCATGAAGGGCGCCTGAGGTGCCGATACGGAGGATATTGAGGGCCTTGTGCTCGGGCTTGACCTCGCGGGTCTTGAAATCCACGTTCGCAAGGGCGTCGAGCTCGGTCATGACTATGTCGATGTTGTCGGGGCCGATACCGTGGGAAAGAACGGTGATGCGCTTGCCGTTGCGCCTGCCGGTAATGGACACGAATTCGCGGGATTCATGGCGGAATTCAATGTCTGTGAGATACTCGCCTATCATGTCGACACGGCCGGGGTCGCCTACCATGATAACATTGTCGGCCAGTTCTTCGGGCTTCAGGTGAATGTGGAACACCGAGCCGTCGCCGTTGATGATGAGTTCAGATTCTGGGATACGCATATTATTGATATTTAGTGTTTTTTACGTTTGGAAGAGCGCAGGCGGCTGGCGCTGCGGACTATCAGCTCATCGGCCCAGATGCCGCGGGCGGCCAGCACGTCGAGTATGACGGCCACCACCGGGAACAGGGCCGGAACATGGAACAGGGGGTCGTTGCCGGTCACGACAAAATCGACCACGAGCCAGACCTGCAGCGCAAGGGTGAGCAACGCCGCAAGCACCGCAGTACGCACCTGGAAGATGCGGAACTTCCATGTCGTGAGGGCAAGGATGTGCAGCAGCAGGCTGAGGATCAGCAGCACTAGGTACGGCCAGTAGGAGGTGAAACCGACGCCCTCGGCCTTGTCGCAGAAGAACATGGCGGCAATAAGGCCGGTCGCTATTGCAAGATATAATGTCTGGACTCTCTGCCACATAGGCTAACGGGAATTGAAACGGGCAAGCACGGCCTGCTCGTAGGTTTTGGATACCGGGATGCGGGGCGTGGCGTCGCTTTCCAGCTCTATGCCGTAGCCGTCCTTGCCGGACGACAGGACCCGCACCTTGCGTATGTTGATTATGTATTTGCGGTGACAGCGCACGAGGTCGGAGCCGGCGAAACTGTCTTCAACCGTCTTGAGGCGGCAGCGGAGCATATATTTGCGCATGTCGCCGGAACTGTCTGTGTACCAGACCTGTATGTAGTTGTCGTCCGATTCGATGAAGAAAAGGTTGGAGGGACTGATGTCGAACTTGAGGGCGCCGCTGTTGTCGAAAAGGGTGATGCGCTGTTCCTCGCTGGGGGCGATGGGGGCGTCGCTGACGACCTCCGCATACTTCATTAGGCGTATGGTGTTGTCTTTCTCCTCCAGGAGGAAATACTGGGCGCTCACGAGATACGGCACGCCGAGCGACAGGGCGGTGTAACCGAGGGCCCCGAGGAAAATGAGGCCGAAGTCGTCCCTCTCCAGGGTGATGATGCCAAATTTGTCCCCCTCCGCCGTAAAGAAAGTGTACAGGAGGGCGATGAGCACGACCTCCGCCGTGTTCCAGAGAACGTAGTGCAGGACCGTGAAATTGTCTGCGGCGTGCGCTGTGTGCATGAGCATCTTGCTGACTATCACGATGGCCAGCGAGATGAGGAAGAACACCACGGTGAAGATGAAGGCCTCGCTGCGGCCGAGGGCGAACCAGGCGTTGTGGGAGAAGGGAATGCTCAGCAGCAGGAAGGCCAGGGATATGAAAGCCGCGAAAACCACGGTTGCTATCAACTGGTGCTTGCCTAGCAGTATGCGGGGCAGCTGTGCGCTGAGCGAGTAGGAGGCCATATCTCTGCAAATATATGAAAAATTTGTATATTTGCGGCCTGAAAAAACCATAACCTGATGAGCAAAAGAGTAGTAGTAACAGGACTCGGAGTCATTTCATGCATAGGCAACGATGTAAGCACCTTCTGGAACAGTCTCAAGACCGGAGTATGCGGCATCGACTTCATCCCGGAGTTCGAGGAAGGCGGGCTTCCAGTCAAGATAGCCGGCAAGGTCAAGGACTTCAACCCCGAGGATTACGGCATGGACAAACCCTTCATCCGCAAGCAGGATCCGTTCACCGTTTTCGCCATGGCCGCAGCTTATCAGGCAATGAATGATTCCGGCCTCGTGTGCGGAGAGAACATCAAGCCGGAGCGCCTTTCCACCTACGTCAGTTCCGGAATCGGCGGATTCGCCACCATCCAGAGAGAGATCGAGAAGATGGTCGAGGATCCCACCGGACAGTGGATCTCTCCCCTCTTCGTCCCCACCATGATTTCCGATATGGCAGGCGGACAGATTGCCATCAAATACGGTGCCCAGGGCTCCTGCATAGACATAGTCACCGCATGCGCCACCGCCACACATTCCATAGGCGAGGCCTATCGTGCCGTCAAGCACGGATACACCGACGCCGTGATTGCCGGAGGTACAGACCATTGCGCCATACCCATCGGCGCTGCGGCCTTCGGCAACGCCCGCACCCTTTCCCGCGCAGAGGATCCCAAGTACGCCAGCCTACCGTTCAACGCCAACCGCAGCGGCTTCGTAATGGCAGACGGTTCCGCGGTTCTCGTGCTCGAAGAGATGGAGCACGCGCTTGCCAGGGGCGCAAGGATTTATGCCGAGGTGGTCGGCTACGGCAGCACCTGCGACGCCTACCACGCCACCGCTCCCAGGCCGGACGGATCGACCCAGGCGCGCTGCATACGCCAGGCCCTGGACCAGGCGGGATTCAATCCCGACGGCGATTGCGTTTACATCAACGCCCATGGGACGGGCACCCAGCTCAACGATGTCGCAGAAACGGCAGCCTACAAGATCGCTTTCGGAGAAGCCGCGTACAAGATCCACATCAGCAGCACCAAGTCCATGCACGGGCATATGTTCGGTGCGACAGGCGCGGCGGAGGCGATCGCCGCCATCCTCGCCCTTCGCGACGGTGTCGTGCCTCCCACCATCAACCTCGATACGCCCGACCCGGAGTGCGACCTTGACTACACGCCCAACGTCGCCGTCGAGGCTCCGCTCACGCTCAGCCTCTCCGACTCCTTCGGCTTCGGCGGTCACAACGCCTGCATTGCGTTCCGCAGACCTGCGGAACGCTGATTCCACGTTACCCCCTGGCGGCTGAGCGCCGCCTTCCCCTCGGGGGAGCCGCAGGCGCCCAAGTGCGGAACGCTGATTCCACGTTACCCCCTGGCGGCTGAGCGCCGCCTTCCCCTCGGGGGAGCCGCAGGCGCCCAAGTGCGGAACGCTGATTCCACG